>JBAXES010000011.1:0-21906 GCA_037140315.1 Chloroflexales bacterium | reverse complement strand
CCCCATGCCAGCCAGGCGTAGCTCAGCAGCGTCGCCACTGCCAGCGCGTCGCCGATGGCTTTTATACGCGATATTAATCCGCTCATCATCCTCTCATCATACTTCCTTGATCTCAATCCGTGCCTTGGGTATACTTACTTTATACCAGTGCTGCACAAGTAAAGCGCCCTGTCTGATTAAGCATATACCTCCCATACGAGCGCCCCTTGTGCTCGATGTGGCCGACGATATCCTGGCGGGCACGTCGGTCGGCACGTGAGCCTACTTACGCGGCACGGGAGATGAAGGTAGTTCTTCATGGAAGACCAGCGCGAGCAGGACACCCCAACGCCCCATGCGACACCATACGCGCCGCCGGCCCAGCCCGGGGTCGCGGACATGCAGCCGCCCTCGGCGCAGCCCGCCGCTGCGCCGAGGGCGGCAGGCCAGGGGGTTGCCGAGCGCGTTACGCGCCTGGTGTTGCGCCGGGTTGCCTACGGGCTTATCCTCGCCGGTCGCGTCATCAGGCCGCGCCTCGGCTGGGTGCTGCTCACCCTGCTTCTCGTCGGGGTCATCGGCATGGAGTCGGTCGCCCTGATCGCCCCGCTCTTCGTGGCCAAGCTGGCCGATAATCGCCCCCCGGCTATCCCAACCTCCGCCGCCGTCGAGTCCTTCCTGCAGGGGCAGGCCCGCTACGACGCCGAGACGATGTGGGAGGCGTTCAGCCCGCGGCTCCAGGCCTCGCTGATCGACCAGGGCATCTCGAAGGACCAGCTGGCCCAGCAGGCGCAGAGCGAGCGCGACGGCGGGCAGAAGTACAAGAAGTTCTCCTATGTCGGCGGCGTCACGCTTCAGGGCGAGCAGAGGATGTACTTCTACGCCGTCGATATCGAGTCGTCGCAGGCGAGCCGCAATGGCACATTCTCCTTCGTCTTCACCGTCGATAAGAGCGGCAAGATCGTGGGCATTCACATGTGACTCTGCCGCTTGGCAGGGCGCGCCACGTCCCACCGGCACAGGAACCACCTCGCCAGAACTGGAGTACGCGCATGGCAATTGAGCCCTACCGCCCAAACAACGATGGCCCGACCCGCGATGACCTCGATCGCGAGCTGGACAAGAAGATCGACACGTTCTTCCATCGTTGGAACTGGAAGCTCCTCCGCTTCATCCGCACCTGTGTCTTCGTTGCCATCGGGCTCTGGCTGGCGGCCAACCTGCTGCCCCCGGTGATCGATATTGTCTTCTCGGGCAGCCTCGGGCCGATGCTCCTGAACATCATCCCCACCGCCGTGGGGCTGTTCTTCTTCATTGGCTTCCAGTTCTTCCTGATGTACTTCTTCATGGCCCGCACCCGGATCTACTGGGTGAAGCCGGGCGAGACCGGCGTCAGCTTCAAGGACTACCAGGGCAACCCGGAGGTGCTTGAGGCGGCGCGGCGCGTTGTGACTCTGCTCAAGGGGGCCAAAGAGTTTAAGCAGATGGGCGGCGAGGTCACCCGCGGCATCCTGCTGGTCGGCCCACCCGGCACCGGCAAGAGCTACCTGGCCCAGGCGATCTCCACCGAGGCCGGCGTGCCCTTCGGCTACCTCAGCGCGCCCTCGCTGCAGTCGGCCTGGATGGGCATGGGCAACATCAAGGTGATGAACCTATACCGCAAGGCCCGCCGCTTCGCCCGCGAGTACGGCGCCTGCATCCTCTTCATCGACGAGATCGACGCCATCGGCGGGGCGCGCAGCGCCAGTATGGCCGGCGGGGCCGCCGGGATGGACGCCAGCGCCCAGCCCGGCGGGCGCAACAATGTGATGATGGGCATGGGCGGCAACATGGGCGGCGGCAGCGGCATCCTCAACGAGCTGCTGCTCCAGATGGACCCGCCGCCGCAGGACACCTGGTGGGGCAAGCTGCTGCGCGTGGTGAACATGCGCCGCAAGAAGACCGAGATGCCCCCGGTGCTGACCATGGGCGCCACGAATATGGCCGAGTCCCTCGACGCCGCGCTGCTGCGCCCCGGTCGCTTCGACCGCAAGATCGCCGTCGAGGCGCCCGACGCCGACGGTCGCCGCGAGGTGATCGAGTACTACCTCGGCAAGGTCAAGCACGAGCCCATGCCGCTGAACCGCATGGTCTCCGACACCATCGGCTACACGCCGGTGGCGATCAAGTACTGTATCAACGAGGCCACGATCCACGCGCACTTCGACAACCGCGCGGCGATCAACTACTGGGACTTCACCCAGGCCCGCGAGATGCACGAGTGGGGCCTCAAGCAGCCGATCCGCAGCATGTCGTACGAGGAGCGCCGCCGCATCGCCTACCACGAGGCCGGCCACGCCTACGCGATGGTCAAGCTGCTCAAGAAGGAGCGCCTGACCAAGGTGACGATCGTGCGCCACGGCAGCGCCCTCGGCTTCGCCGCGTGGAAGCCCGAGGAGGAGATCCACACCCGCACCAAGGACGAGCTGCTCGACCGGATTAAGATCTCGATGGGCAGCCGCGCCGCCGAGGAGCTGTTCCTGGGCATCCAGATGAGCGGCGTCACCGGCGACCTCCAGCAGGCCACCTTCCAGGCGGCGATGATGGTGGGCGCCTACGGGATGGACGAGAGCTACTTCTCCTACCTGCTCTTCGGCGGGGTGCAGGGCCTCGCGGCCCCGGACATCAAGCCGCGCATCGAGGCGATCATTAAGCAGCAGTTTAACGAGGTGAAGCAGCTGATCGAGCGCAACCGCGAGGCGGTGGTTGCGGTCGCTGAGGCGCTCATCCTGCGCAATGAGCTGACCGACATCGATGTCAAGGAGATCCTCGACCGGGTTGAGGTCGAGCACCCCTTCGTGCCGATCGGCGCGGCCAAGGAGCGCATGGCCTTCGGCTTCAGCTCGGCTATGAAGCGCGGCACCGAGCAGAGCCTCAGCCGCCGCCGCCGCGATAGCCGCCCCGTCGCCCTGCCCGCCCCCGCGCCTAGCGCCGGCGACCCGGAGATCACCATCATCGACGCCCAGGCGTAGGATCAGCAGAAGAGGGACGCCGCGTGTGGCGTCCCTCTTCTGCTACTCCTGCGCCCCTACCCCGTTTTAAAATAATCTCCCCTGCAGAGGATCGTCGCCGCCAGGCGACTTCTCGCTGTAGGCGATGCCCAGGTGCTCGTAGGCCCGCCGGGTGGCGATGCGCCCGCGCGGGGTGCGCTGGAGAAAACCTAGCTGGAGCAGGAACGGCTCGTAGACATCCTCGATCGCGTCCACCTCCTCGGCCAGGGCGGCGGCCAGGGTGCTCAGGCCCACCGGCCCGCCGTTGAACAGATCGATGATCGCGTGCAGCAGCCGCCGGTCATTCTCGTCGAGCCCCAGCTCGTCCACCTCAAGCTGGGCCAGGGCCGCCCTGGCCACCGGCACGTCGATCGTGCCGTCGGCGATCACCTGGGCGTAGTCGCGCACGCGGCGCAGCAGGCGGTTGGCGATGCGCGGCGTGCCCCGGGCGCGCCGCCCGATCTCCAGCGCGCCCGCGTCGCTGATCGGCATGCCCAGGATGCGCGCCGAGCGGGCCACGATCTCGCGCATCGCGTCGTCGCTGTAGAACACCAGCCGGTGCACCGACACGAAGCGGTCGCGCAGCGGCGAGGTCAGCAGGGCCACCCGCGTGGTCGCCCCCACGGCGGTGAAGCGCGGCAGGCTCAGGCGCAGGCTGCGCGCGCTCGGCCCCTTGCCAACCATCAGGTCCAGCGCGAAGTCCTCCAGCGCCGGGTAGAGCACCTCCTCCACCGCCCGGTTCAGCCGGTGTACCTCGTCGATGAAGAGGATGTCGTCCTTCTGCAAGTTGGTCAGGACGGCGGCCAGGTCGCCGGCGCGCTCGATCGCCGGGCCGCTGGTGATCTTGATCTTCACGCCCATCTCCTGGGCGATCACCCCGGCTAGTGATGTCTTGCCCAGGCCCGGCGGCCCGTAGAAGAGCGTGTGATCGAGCGGGTCGCTGCGGGCCTTGGCCGCCGCGATCGCGATCTTCAGCTGCTCGACGGTCTTCTCCTGGCCGATGAACTCGGCGAGGCTGCGCGGGCGCAGGCTTTTCTCGACCTGCTGGTCGTCGCTGTCGGGGTTGGGGTTGAGCAGCCGCTCGTCACTCATCTCACTCCTCGCACGGGCGTGCGGCTTCAGTATGGGCCGCATTATAGCATAGGGCGTCTGGATGACGAAAGACGCGGAGGAGACCGTTACGTCCTCGTCGGTGCCGTCGTCGCGCATGCGCCCCGTGTGTGGTGGGCTCTGGGCGGGCGGGGAGTGTAGACGGCCATCGCTAGCACGCCGCCAATATGAGCCAGCCTCTTTTTATCTGTTCTCGCACGCGACAGACCATTTTGTATCATTCTACTACTGGTTGTTTTAGGTGTTTTAGGCTTTTCTGATGCGGAATTGCTATGCTTGCACAACTTTTGTTCAATGTTTGCATTTATTCACGGCTATTGACTATCATGTTATAATCGTGCTGCACAAGCGTAGTTTCTAGTCCGCACTACCACCCTGAAACCGTCCTTCGGCGGCGTGGTTTGCCCTGGTGCCCATGTACGTGCACTACCTGCGTATTACCTGTATCGATCAGCAAAGGCATTGGCTTGGACATCACACAGCATAAAGCGCGCCTGCGTCACTACTTCGACGGGGTTGGATTTGCCCGTTGGTCCGCGATCTATGGCGACGCAGAGCTCTCAGCGGTTCGGAAGACTATCCGGGCCGGGCACAATGTGATGCTCAGCACCGCCGAGACGTGGATCGGTGAGGCGTTCCCTCAGCCGACTGGGGCCACCGCCCTCGATGCGGGTTGTGGCACTGGGCTGTTTAGCCTGTCCCTGGCCCGGCGCGGCTTCCAGGTTTCAGCCGCCGACCTCGCTCCGCAGATGGCCGCCGCCACCGCCGCAAACGCTGCGGCTGCCGGTCTGTCTGATCGGGTGTCCACTTGGGCTGCGGATCTTGAGGAGGTTGAAGGTAGCTACGACCTGGTGAGCTGCTTCGATGTCTTGATCCACTATCCGTCCGAGACATTTAGCGGGATGCTCACGCATCTGGCGAGTCTGTCTCAGGGCACGCTGATATTCACCTACGCCCCCTACAGCGCGTTCCTCGCTGCGATGCACCGTGTCGGTGCCTACTTCCCCCACAGCCAGCGCCGCACCGATATCCAGATGATTCGTGATACCCAGGTGCGCCAGGCCCTCGAAAGCTCCGGCATGCGGCTGCGCCGCGCCGCACGGGTGGGTAAAGGCTTCTACCATGTGATGCTGGTGGAGGCGGTGCGGTCTTAGGGCTAGCTGATATGCCCCCCCCCCCGGAATAGTTCCGGATGTTAATGGTTTCATGTCTGTGTAGTTCATAATCTGTACTACATCTCACGAGGAATGGAGGTGGCGTGAAGAAGCTAGCGAGCCTAGCGCTTACTGCGGCGGCAGGGTTGGCTCTTTGGCGCTGGTATGAGCGCGAGACCCTGAGCGAGGGTGAGGCAACGGTGCACCTCCAGAGCGAGCACGAGCACTTTCACCTGCACGTCGATCTGCCGCCTGGGATGGAGATCCAGCCCGGCGACACCCTCGAGATCGTGGACATGCCGGAGGTGAGCGGGCCGACCCACGGCGAGCTGACCTACCGGAGTCCGGTGAAGCTGTTCAAGGCCAGCTGGCTGCGTCGTAATCTGATCAAGCGCAGCAGCCTGGTAGAAATGAACGAGCTGGTGGAACACCCATAGAACGTCAGATGTCATGGGGCAAAAGGTGAGAGGCACTATTTACATTCTTCATTTTTCGCCTTTTACGCTTTACCCTGCGGCGAAGGAGTGACGATGGAAGCGATGCCCGATCTGAGTGTGACAACCCGCCACGCGCTCCAGGAGGCGGTGCTGACCCCGCGCTTCTACACCACCGACTTTAAGGCAATCGACGCTCTCGACATTGATGCGAATGGCCTGCGCGATGAGTTTGAGTGGGTAAAAGAGGAGTTCGCCCACGACTATAATAAAAATCACTTTCGGCGTAACGAGGAGTTCTTGGCGGGCTTCGATGATATGCCCGTGCGGCAGCTCTTCATCGAGTTTCTTGAGCGATCTTGCACGGCTGAGTTTAGCGGCTGCGTCCTCTACGCTGAGATGGTCAAGCACCTGAAAGACCCGACGATGCGTCAGATCTTTCAGCTGATGAGCCGCGATGAGGGCCGTCACGCCGGTTTCATCAACCGCACTATGGCCGACCTGAATGTGGCCCTCGACCTGAGCGTGCTGCAGAAGCGAAAGAAGTACACCTTCTTCAAGCCGAAATTCATCTTCTACACCGTCTATCTCTCTGAAAAAATCGGCTACTCGCGCTACATTACTATCTATCGCCACCTTGAGCAGAATCAGCAAAACATTATCCACCCGATCTTCAAGTGGTTTGAGGAGTGGTGCAGCGACGAGTACCGCCACGGCGAGTTCTTCTCGATGCTGATGCGCTCGCAGCCCGAGCTGCTCAACGCGCCGGCCAACCGGCGCTGGATCCGCTTCTTCCTGCTGGCCGTCTATGTGACGATGTACCTCAATGACTCGCGCCGCGAGAGCTTCTACCAGGCCCTCGGCCTCGACTGGCGCGCCTATGACCAGGATGTGATCCGGCTCTGCAACCAGATCTCCACCCAGGTCTATCCGGTGACGCTGCCGGTCGATGACCCGCGCTTCTTCGCCCACCTGGACGCGATGGTGGCCTACGACCGGCAGGCCGAGGCCCTCGCCACCCGCAACGACCCGGTGGCTACGGCCCAGAAGGCTCGTCTGCGCGCCGCGATCGGTATGCGTATGTTCGCGCTCTACCGGATGGAACCCCTGATCACCACGCCTGCGAACAAGTGGAAGGGCCTGCAGGGCTTTCCGAACTACCCAGGCCCGGATCGCCCGCTTCGGGTTGCCGCCGCCGATTAACGAGGCAGTATGGCCGAGGTGTACGCCTCGGCCATACATACTTCAACCATTTACATATCATGCGCTTCGTTTTTCTCACAATTGATGGTAATCACGCCGCCGCGCTAAGGCTGGCCGCTGACCGGGTGCGCCGCGATCATGGAGTGGTCATCACGGTGGCTTTCCACGACGCGACGTCGCTGCGCGATGCGGCGGGCTGGCAGCGCCTGGAGAAGGACCTCGCCGGGGCCGCGTTTGTCTTCGGGGCCCGCCTCTTCGGCGAGGAGTACGTGCGTCCGCTAGAGAAGCTGCTGCTCGCCGCCGCCTGCCCGGTGCTGGTGATCACCTCGAACCCGGCGCTCATCCGCTGCACGCGGATCGGCAAGTTCACGATGCACGCCCGCGATGAGGGCGAGAAGCAGGGGATCATCCAGCAGTGGATCAAGAAGCTGCGCCCCCAGGGCGGGGCCGGCGAGGCCCGCCGCCAGCTTGCCGTGCTGCGCAACCTCAGCAAGGTGCTCAAGCTCATCCCCGGCAAGGCCCACGATATCTACGTCTTCGCCGCCGCCCACCAGTACTGGCTGAACCCCTCGCCCGAGAACCTCTACCGCATGATCTGCATGCTTGCCAGCGCCTATGTGCCCGGCATGCACGGGAAGCTGCCCCAGGCCGACCCCCTGAGCTACCCCGAGCAGGCGCTCTTTCACTCCGATGCGGTTGAACCCTTTGAGCGCCTCGCCGACTATGAGAAGTGGCGTCGCGGCCGAAAGACGGGCAGCAAGCAGCAGACGCTGGGCACCGTGGGCGTGCTGGCCCTGCGCGGCGTGGTGCTGAGCGGGAATACGGCTCATCTGAAGGCGCTGACGACGGCCATGGAGGCGCGCGGCCTGACGGTGCGCATGGCCTATGCCTCCGGCCTCGACCAGCGCCCGGCGGTTGAGCACTTCTTCACCGGCGATAAGAAGCACCCTGGCGTCGATCTGCTGATCAACGCCACGGGCTTCGCCCTGGTGGGCGGGCCGGCCGAGAGCCGCCCGGTCGAGGCGCGCCAGACGCTCCAGGCCCTCGATGTGGGCTACCTCGGCCTGGTGCCGCTGGCCTTCCAGCGCGTCGAAGACTGGCGGGCCGACCCGACCGGCCTGTCGCCCGTGCAGGCGGCCCTGAGCGTCGCGGTGCCCGAGCTTGAGGGCGCGGCCGAGCCGCTGGTCTTCTGCGGCCCGAGCGCGGCCGGCGACGGTATGGCCCCCCTGGTGGACGAGATTAATCAGATCGCCGACCGGGCCGCCCGCCGTGTCACCCTGCGCCATAAGCCCAACGCCGATAAGAAGCTGGCCCTGGTGATCTTCAACTACCCGCCGAACCTGGGCAATGTGGGCACCGCCGCCTATCTGGATGTCTTCCAGAGCCTCTATGAGCTGCTGAAGGCGCTGCGCACCGACGGCTACACGCTGGATCTGCCGGCTAGCGCCGATGCCCTGCGGCGCATGGTGGTGGAGGGCAACGCCCTCGTCAGCGGGGCCGACTCGAATGTGGCTGCCCGTCTGCCGGTAGCCGACTACCGCCGGCTCTTCCCCGCCGAGGCCGAGATCGAACCCTTCTGGGGCCGCGCCCCCGGCGAGCTGCTCAACGACGGCGGTAACTTCCTGATCATGGGCGTGCATCTGGGCAATGTGTTCGTGGGCGTGCAGCCTTCCTTCGGCTACGAGCGTGACCCGATGCGCCTGCTGATGGCCAAGGACGCCGCGCCGAACCACGCCTTTGCCGCCTTCTACACCTGGCTGCGCTATGTCTATAAGGTCGATGCGGTCGTCCACTTCGGCACCCACGGCGCCCTGGAGTTTATGCCGGGCAAGCAGGTGGGCATGAGCGCGAGCTGCTGGCCCTCCCGGCTGATCGGCGAGCTGCCTAACTTCTACTACTACAGCGTGAATAACCCCAGCGAGGCCGCCATCGCGAAGCGCCGCAGCGCCGCGACCCTGGTGAGCTACCTGGTGCCGCCGCTCCAGCAGGCTGGGCTCTACAAGGGCCTGCGCGCGCTCAAGGACACCCTCGACCGCTACCGGGCCTCGCCCGACCCCTCGATGCTGGAGGATATTATTGCCCAGGCCCAGAAGCTCGGGATTGAGAACGCCGAGTTCGGCGCAGAGGATGCCGTCGCGCTGTCCACAAGCGCCGACTCGCAGCTCGCAGCTCGCGCGGAGCGCTACATCGCATTCCTCGGCCACGAGCTGCTCAAGATCGAGGAGCGCATGATCCCGTCTGGCCTGCATGTGCTGGGCAAGACCCCGGCGCCCGCCGAGCTGGTGGACTTCCTGGCGCTGACGGCCAGCTTCCGGCCCGCCGGTCGGCGCAGCGGGGCGACGTTCCCGGCGATTGTGGCCACCAGCCTTGGCTATGACTATGCCACGATGCGCGACCGGCTCTCTAGCGATACGACGACCCAGGAGCGCTGGCGTCAGGTGGAGGAGATCGGTAAGGAGGCCATCCGGCGCTTTGTCGTCGGCGCCCCCGCCGAGCGCCAGCGCAGCGCTGATGGCTACCTGCGCGAGGTTGCCGGGCTTGCGCCGGGTTCGCTGGGCGAGATGTGGGCCTTCCTGGGCGATCTGCTGGCGAAGCTGCTGGCGCCGCAGGAGATCGCCGGGCTGCTCCACGGCCTGCGCGGCGGCTTCATCCAGCCCTCGCCGAGCAATGATGTGGTGCGCGACCCGGCTGTCCTGCCCACCGGGCGCAATGTCTACAGCCTCGACCCGTACCGGGTGCCTACGCAGGCGGCGATGGAGCGCGGCGGGCGCCTGGTGGACGAGCTCCTGGCGCGACTGGTGGTCGAGCAGGGTGCGCTGCCGCAGACCGTGGCGGTGGTGCTCTGGGGCAGCGATAACCTTAAGTCTGAGTGTGAGGGTGTGGGCCAGGTGCTCGCGCTGTTCGGGGCCACGCCCGTTGTGGACGAGCTGGGCAATGTGAGCGACGTGGCCCTCGTGCCCCTAGCGGAGCTGGGCCGCCCGCGGGTCGATGTGGTGACCACCGTCAGCGGTATCTTCCGTGACCTGCTTGGCAACCAGATGCAGCTGATCGACCGCGCCGCTCAGCTGGCTGCCACGGCCGATGAGCCCACGTCGATGAACTTCGTGCGCGCCCACGCGCTGGCTCAGGCTGCTGAGCTTAACATAAGTGTCGAGGAGGCTGCCGCCCGCGTCTTCTCGAACGCCCCGGGCAGCTACGGTGCCAACGTGAACAACCTAGTGGACAGCGGCACCTGGGAGGACGACGGGCAGCTCGGCGAGGCATTCCTCAGCCGCAAGAGCTTCAGCATGGGCGCAAACGGCCAGTGGCGCGAGTCACGGGCGGTGCTGGAGAAGGTGCTGGGCACGGTGGACGCCAGCTTCCAGAACATCGACAGCTTCGAGGTGGGCCTCTCAGACATCGACAACTACTACGATAACCTGGGCGGTATCACCAAGAGCGTCGAGCTGCTGCGCGGCACCAAGCCGAAGACGATGGTGGCCGATGCTATGGGCACCACCAACCGGGTCAGCTCGCTGGATCAGGCGGTGCGGATGGAGACCCGGGCCAAGCTGCTCAACCCGAAGTGGTACGAGGCTATGCTGAGCCACGGCTACGAGGGGGCCCGCGAGATTGAGGCGCGGGTGAATAATACCTACGGCTGGAGCGCCACCACGAAGTCGGTGGATGGCTGGGTCTACCAGAGCGTCGCCGAGACCTTTGTGCTCGACGATGCGATGCGCGAGCGCCTGGCCACGCTTAACCCGACGGCCGCCGTCGGCGTGGTGCGCCGTCTGCTCGAGTCGAGCGGGCGCGGCTTCTGGGACGCAGACCCTGAGACGCTGGATCGGCTGCGCGAGATCTACGCCGACCTTGAGGATCGCCTTGAGGGAGTCGCAGACGACAAGGTGACGGGGTGACAGGGTGATGCTGAGAGCTACAGAGGGCGCGAACCTGTCATCTTGTCAGAGGAGCGGTGTGGAGAAGATATGACGTTCGTTAAGAACATCCGGCTGGGTCTGCTGCACGTTGCGGTTGCGGTGAGCATGGTGCCGATCACCGGCGTGCTGAACCGGGTGATGATCCACGAGCTGGGCATCTTGGCGAGCCTGGTGGCCGCCCTAATCGTCGTCCCCTACCTGCTCTCACCCGCACAAGTCTGGATCGGGCAGTACTCGGACACGCATCCGCTGTGGGGCTACCGGCGCACGCCCTACATCGCCGCCGGGATCATCCTTTGCGCGGGCGGCGCGACCATGACGCCGCTGGGCGCCCTGATGATGGCCGGGAACTTCTGGCTCGGCGTGCTCGTGTCGGTGGCGGTGTTTCTGATGTGGGGCGTCGGCTTCAATCTAGCGGTGGTCTCCTACCTCTCGCTCGCCAGCGACCTCTCGGAGGAGTCCCAGCGCTCGCGGACGATCGCGGTGATGTGGTTCATGATGATCACCTCGGTGATCATCACGGCAGTCGCGGCGGGGAATGCGCTGTCTGAGTATAGCCCCGAGCGGCTGATGCGGGTCTTCCTGATCTGCGGCGGGGTCTCGCTGACCCTCGGTGCCATCGGCCTGATTGGCCTGGAGCCGCGTAACGCCCAGGTGACGATCGGCGAGCGCCATAGCGCTGGCGAGGCGGTGCGGGCGGTGCTGTCCAACCCGCAGGCCCGGCGCTTCTTCGTCTACCTGATGCTTCTGCTTGCGGCCATCCTCGGCCAGGATGTGCTGCTGGAACCCTTCGGTGCCCAGGCCTTCGATATGGATGTGAAACAGACTACCCAGCTCACCGCCACCTGGGGCGGAGCAACCCTCGTGGCCCTGCTGCTCCAGGGGCTCGTGCTGAGCCGCTACATGAGCAAGAAGGCCGGTGCCACGCTGGGCGGCGTCCTGGCCGCCCTCGGCCTATTCCTGATCGCCCTCAGCGGGGTGATCGCGAGCCAGGCTCTGTTCGTGCCGGCTATCGCCTTGCTGGGCTTCGGCACGGGCATGGCGACGACGACCAACCTGGCCATGATGCTCGATATGACCACCCCCGAGCAGGTTGGCCTGTTTATTGGCGCGTGGGGTGTGGCCGACTCGGCTGCCCGTGGCCTGGGCAACCTGCTGGCCGGTGTGCTGCGCGATCTGGTCGGCTTTGCGCTGGGCAGCCCGGATGGCGGCTATGTGGCCGTCTTCCTGGTGGAGGCCCTGATGCTCTGTGTGGCCCTGTCCATGCTGCGTCGGATCGACGTGTCAGCCTTCCGCTGCGAGCGGCCCTCGCTGACGCAGCTGCTGGCTGTCGTGGGCGACGCGTGAAGTTGACGGCCTTCGGCTCTTGTGATAACGTTCGCTATCGCTGAGATTTGCCTAGATTTAGGATTAATTGCAGGTATTTCCAAAGGGTCGCGCGATGAACCTCCTGCTTGCTGGCCTCGATCATACAACCGCGCCGGTGGAGATCCGCGAGCGGCTAGCCTTTAACGCCACCGATATCCCGGCGGCGCTGATGCAGCTCACGATGCCTCGCGGGCCGCGCCCGCCGCTGTTTAGCGAGGCAGTGATCCTCTCCACGTGCAACCGCGTGGAGCTCTACGGCGTGGCGTCGGACAATAGTACCGCCCAAAGCCTGGCGAGCTTCCTGGCCGAGTTCCACGGGCTCGACGAGAAGCACTTTGTCCATACGCTGTTCTTCTTCAATGGCCCTGAGGTGGCTGGCCACCTCTGCGCCACCTCGTCGGGGCTGCGCTCCCTGGTGCTGGGCGAAGCCCAGATCCAGGGCCAGGTGCGCACCGCCTTCGAGATCGCCCAGCAGGCCGGCAGCGTCGGCCCGGTGCTGCACCGGCTCTTCCAGCACGCGCTCACCGCCGGCAAGCGGGTGCGCCACGAGACGTCCCTCGGCCAGGGGGCGGCCAGCGTCTCGCAGGCCGGCGTCGAGCTGGCCCGCCAGCGTCTCGGCCACCTCCAGGGCCGCTCGGTGCTGCTGGTTGGTGGCGGGGAGGTCAGCGAGCTGGCCGCCCAGAACCTGCTGGCCAACGGCGCCGACAAGCTGACGATCGTCAACCGCACGCTCGCCCGCGGGAAGGAGCTGGCCGAGCGCTACGGTGCCGAGGCCATGACCCTTGAGGAGCTGCCCCAGGCCCTCGTCCACGCCGATATTGTGATCAGCTCCACCTCCGCCCCGGTGCCGATCATCTATCGCCAGCACGTGGAGGAGGCGATGCACGCGAAGGCCATCGCCCGCCACGGCGACGGCCCGCCCTCCTCGATGCTGCTGATCGACCTGGCCGTGCCCCGTGATATCGCCAATGATGTCGCCCTGGTTCACGGAGTCCACGTCTGCACGGTGGACGATCTGCACGAGGTGGTTCGCAATACGCTCGACCAGCGCGCCGGGCTGACCCAGCTGGCCGAGTCGATCGCGAACAGCGAAGTCGATGCCTTCCTGGGATGGCTGCGCAGCCAGGAGGCGGTGCCGACCCTGACCAGCCTGCGTGACTACGCGGAGGGCCTGCGGTCGAGCGAGCTCGACCGGGCGCTGCGCCGACTGACCAACCTCTCCCCCGAGCAGCGCACGGTGGTAGAGGCCCTCAGCCGGAGCATCGTGAACAAGCTGCTCCACTCGCCCACCCGCCGCCTGCGCGACGCCGCCGCTCAGGGTGATGGTCGGCGCTATGCCGCAATGCTGAGCGACCTGTTCAACCTCGAAGAGCGCGCGTACGCGGTGGCCGAAGAACGAAACTGACGCCCGATAATCGCCGATATAACGTAAGGTATAGCGATGACCCGTCTCATCCTTGGCACCCGAGGCTCGAAGTTGGCCCTTACCCAGTCCGAGATGATGGCCGCCGCCCTGCGCGCCGCTCACCCTGGCCTCACGGTCGAGCTACAGATCATCTCCACGAAGGGCGACCGCATCCTGGACGTGGCCCTCTCGGCCGTGGGCGATAAGGGCCTTTTTGTGAAGGAGCTGGAGCAGGCGCTCCTCGACCGCGAGGTTGACTTCTGCGTCCACAGCTGCAAGGATCTGCCCTCGGAGGTCCCCGCCGGCCTCACGCTGGCCGCCTTCCCGCAGCGCGCAGACTCGCGCGATACGCTGGTGGTGAACGCGGCGCTGGCCGCGGGGGCCAGCGCTGAGCTGTCTATCCTCAACCTGCCGGCGGGCACGGTCGTCGGCACCAGCTCGCTGCGCCGCGCCAGCCAGATCCGCGCGGTGCGCTCGGATCTGACGCTGCGCGATGTGCGTGGCAATGTGGACACGCGCCTGCGCAAGCTGGCCGAGGGGCAGTACGAGGCCCTGGTGCTGGCCTCGGCCGGGCTGGATCGCCTGAGCTTCACCGACTCCACCATTGACGGGCCGCGCGACTTCGCGGCGGTGGACGCGCGCTTCGTGTCGCTGCCCATCCCCACCGACCAGATGCTGCCCTCGGTGGCCCAGGGCATCCTGGCCATCGAGTGCCGCGCCGATGACGCGGTGACGATCGGCCTGCTGGCCGCCCTCGACCACGCGCCATCCCGCGCCGCCGCCCTGGCCGAGCGGGCCTTCCTTGGCCGCCTTGAGGGCGGCTGCCAGGTGCCGATCGCCGCCAGCGCCGCGCTGGACGGCGATACGCTGCACCTGCGCGGCCTCGTCGGCTCGCTCGACGGCGCGACGCTGATCAAGGGCGACCTTGTTGGCGACCTGGCCGACCCCGCCGCGATCGGCACTGCCCTGGCCGAGGATCTGCTGGCCCGCGGCGCCGCCGAGATCCTGGCTGAGATCGCGGTGCAGGCAGGCAAATGATCACTGACGACCGACCGCTGACCACGCGTACCGAGGCAACCGGCATGACCTTACCGCTGTCGGCGGTCGGTGGTCGGTCGTCGCTTGAGGGCCTGCGCGTCGTGATCACCCGCTCGGCGGGGAAGGCCGACGGCATGGCCCGGCGTCTGCGCGAGCTGGGGGCGGAGCCGATCACCTACCCGACCATCGCCTACGCCCTGCCCGAGGACCCGGCTGAGCTGGAGGCGGCCCTGGCCAGGCTGTCCGCCGGAGCCTACGACTGGCTGGTGCTGACCAGCGCACAGGCGGTGCGGGCAGTAGCTGAGCACAAATCACTCAACACTCAACATTCAACATTCAACATTGCCGCCGTCGGCCCGGCCACTGCGGCCTCCTGCGCCAAGCTGCTCGGCGTGCAGCCAGCGGCTGTGCCCGAGCAGTTCATCGCCGAGGGGCTGATCGCGACCCTGGGCGACCTGGCGGGTAAGCGGGTGCTGCTGCCCAACGCCGACATCTCCCGGCCGGTGCTGGAGCAGAGCTTGCGTGAGACCGGCGCCCTGGTCGACCGGGTGGTGGCCTACCGCAATGTGACGGCGCCCGATAACGGCGTGGATATGGCGGCGATGCTCGCCGCCGGCCAGATCGGCGCGGTAACATTCACCAGCGGCTCGACGGCCCGCGCCTTTGTCCAGAAGGTCGGCCCACAGGCCCTGAAGCTGCTCGAGCGAACCGTGATCGCCTGCATCGGCCCGGCCACCGTCGATGTCTGTTATAAGATCGGCCTCACGCCGCAGGTTGTGGCTGAGGTCTACACCGAGGATGGGCTGCTGGATGCCCTGATCGCCTACATGGAGGTGCGCCGATGACCGCATACCCTGCCAGCCGCCCGCGCCGCCTGCGCATGAGTGAGAACATGCGCCGCCTGGTGCGCGAGACGTCGCTCAGCGCCGACAGCCTGATCGCCCCGCTCTTCATTCGTCACGGCAAGGGCGTGACGAAGCCGATCGGATCGATGCCCGGCCACTCCCAGTTTTCGGTTGATACCGCCGTGCGCGAGGTCGAGACCCTGGCCGAGTTGGGCATCCCCGCCGTGCTGCTCTTTGGCATCCCCGACCATAAGGACGCCGTGGGCAGCGAGAACTTCGACCCCGAGGGGATCGTGCCCCAGGCCGCCTACGCGATCAAAAAGGCCGTGCCCGAGATGCTGGTGATCTCGGACATGTGCTGCTGCGAGTACACCGACCACGGCCACTGCGGGGTGCTGAACTTCCCCGGGGCCGAGGGCTACAACGAGCGGCTCGCCGAGGGCTACCTGCTGAACGACCCGACCCTGAGCATCCTCGGCAAGGCGTCGGTGGTACACGCCCAGGCCGGCGCCGACATCATCGCGCCCTCGGGCATGATCGACGGCATGATCGGCACCATCCGCTCCGCCCTCGACAAGGCCGGGCTTGAGCACACGGCGGTCATGAGCTACGCCGCCAAGTACTCGTCGGCATTCTACGGGCCGTTCCGCGACGCCGCCGAGAGCCCGCCCAGCTTCGGCGACCGCAGCCAGTACCAGATGGATCCCGCCAACAGCCGCGAGGCCCTGCGTGAGGTCGACCTGGATGTGGCCGAGGGCGCCGATATGCTGATGGTTAAGCCGGCCCTGGCTTACCTCGATATCATCCGTCAGGTGAAGGATACCTACAACCTGCCCCTGGCCGCCTATCAGGTCAGCGGGGAGTACAGTATGGTCAAGGCCGCCGCCGAGAAGGGCTGGATCGACGAGCGCCGGGTGGCTCTGGAGACGCTGATGAGCATCCGTCGCGCCGGGGCCGATATGATTATCACCTACTGGGCGAAGGACGCTGTGCGCTGGCTTCGCGGCGGGGCGTGATCTGCGCCGTGTAGCGCAGATTGTGCGCCTACGGCAGCGTGGACATTGTCTTTCTTCTCTTGCGGCGCTTCGCCGCCGGCGCCTCGCCGCAAGAGAAAAGATTTTTTGGAGTAGGATTTTCTATGAATGACCGAATCATCCGCGCCGCCCGCCGCCAGCCGGTGGACCGCACCCCGATCTGGCTGATGCGCCAGGCCGGCCGCTATATGTCGGTGTACCGGGCCATCCGTGAGCGCCACGGCTTCCTGCAGATGGTCAAGATCCCTGAGGTCGCGGCCGAGGTGACGCTCCAGCCCGCCGAGGCCTTCGACATCGACGCGGCGATCATCTTCGCCGACATCCTGCCGCCCCTGGAGGGTCTGGGCATCCAGCTCACCTTCGAGAAGGGCGAGGGGCCGGTGATCCACAACCCCGTCCGCAGCCCGGCCGACATCGCCGCCCTGAAGGCGTGCGACCCGCGCGAGACGACGGCCTACACCCTGGACGCCATCCGCATTGTGCAGAAGTCCCTGGCCGGGCGCATCCCGCTCTTCGGCTTCAGCGGCGCGCCCTTCACCCTGGCCAGCTATGCGATCGAGGGCGGCGGCAGCCGCGAGTACCGCCGCACCAAGCAGCTGATGTACCGCGACCCGCAGAGCTGGCACGCCCTGATGGAGAAGCTCGGCGTTCTGGTGAGCGACTACCTGATCGCCCAGATCGAGGCCGGCTGCGACATCGTGCAGATCTTTGACTCCTGGGCCGGCGCGCTCTCGCCCAATGATTTCGCCGAGTATGTGCTGCCCCACGTGCAGAACGTGGTGGCCACGGTGCGCGCCGCCTCCGATGTGCCGATCATCTTCTTCGGGACGGATATGCACGGCATGGCCACCCAGCTGCGCCAGGTCGGCGCCGACGTGATCGGCCTGGACTGGCGGGTGCAGCTTGATGAGGGCTGGGCCGCCCTCGGCCACGAGGTCGCCGTCCAGGGCAACCTCGACCCGATGGCCCTCCACGGCCCCTGGCCCGAGATCGAGCGGCGCGCCGCCGATGTCCTGCGCCGCGCCGCCGGGCGGCCCGGCCATATCTTTAATGTCGGCCACGGCATCCTCACCGAGACGCCCGAGGAGAATGTGGCCCGCCTGGTGGACTTCGTCCATAACTATGTTGTTGAACCGGCATACGCCGAGTAATGTCACATTACAGTGCTGAACATTGCCAGATCGGCTGGCAACGTTCAGCACTGTGATAAAGAATGATGCTGGGGAATATCCCATGACCTTGACTACCACCGACCGATACGCCCGCTCGAAAGAGCTCTTTGCCTCCGCCCAAGCAGTGATCCCTGGCGGGGTGAACTCGCCGGTGCGCGCCTTCCGTGGGGTCGGCGGCACGCCGATCTTCTTCTCCCATGGCAGCGGGGCCCACGTCGAGGATGTGGACGGCAACCGCTACATCGACTATGTGCTCTCGTGGGGGCCACTGCTGCTCGGCCACTGCCACCCCGCCGTGATCAAGGCCATCACCGATCAGGCCTCCCGTGGGACGAGCTTCGGCGCGCCCACCGAGCTAGAGACCGATCTGGCCGAGCTGGTGATCAAGCTGGTGCCCAGCATTGAGCAGGTGCGCTTTGTGAACAGCGGCACCGAGGCCACTATGAGCGCGCTGCGCCTGGCCCGCGCCTACACCGGCCGCACCAAGATCGTCAAATTTATTGGCTGCTACCACGGCCACGCCGATATGCTGCTGGTGCAGGCTGGCAGCGGCGTGCTGACCCTCGGCCTGCCCGACAGCCCCGGCGTGCCGGCCTCTACCACCGCCGACACCCTCACGGTTGAGTATAACGACCTGGACGCCGTGGCCGAGCTGTTCCGCGAGCACGGCGACTCGATCGCCGCTGTGATCGTCGAGCCGATCGCCGCCAACATGGGCTTCGTCCTGCCCGAGCCGGGCTTCCTCCAGGGTCTGCGCGATATTACCCGCGACCACGGCGCCCTGCTGATCATGGACGAGGTGATGACCGGCTTCCGTGCGGCCCCCGGCGGCGCCCAGACCCTCTGGGGGATCGACCCGGATCTCACCTGCCTCGGCAAGGTGATCGGCGGCGGCCTGCCCGTGGGCGCCTACGCAGGCAAGAAGGCGATCATGCAGACGGTGGCCCCGGCCGGGCCGATGTACCAGGCCGGCACGCTCTCGGGCAACCCGCTGGCGATGGCCGCCGGGCTGGCCATGCTGCACACGGCCTTCGAGTCTCCCGACGGCTCGCCCACGCCCTTCCAGCGCGCCGCCGGGCGCGCCCAGAACCTCGCCGACGGCATGCGCCTGCTTAGCGAGGAGACCGGCGTGCCGCTTCAGGTCGGCAACGTGGGCACCATGTTCGGCTTCTACTTCCTGCGCGAGGGCGGGCTCAAGGTGCGCAGCTATGCCGAGGCCAAGCAGCGCGTAGACGCTGCCCGCTTCACCCGGTTCTTCTGGGCTATGTGTGAGCGCGGGGTGTACCTCGCCCCGTCGCAGTTTGAGGCGGGCTTCGTGAGCTCCGCCCACGACACGGTCGATATCGCCGTCACGCTGACCGCCGCCCGCGAGTCGCTCCTCGCCGCGCGAGGGTGATCTCGGGCCGCCGCCCGATAGCCTCTGGGGATGTAAGGGCGCAGCATGCTGCGCCCCTACGCTGTCTCGCTGAACTTTTATAATTGAGCAATGATAATATGGCGAGGGTGTGGGCGCGGCGATGGCGCTCCTGCGAAATAACGGGCGCTGCTGCGCTGCGGCGCAGCAGATGCCCAATCCTTAGCTCCGCAGCGGGGGCGGGTTGATCCCGCGCCGGGCGACGGCCGCCTGCAGCACCGTGCATCCGTCGCCGCGGGTGTCGCAGTGGGGGCAGCCGTGGATCTCGCGCTTCTCGTGGAGCTGGATGATCGCCTCGATCGCGCTCCAGTAGATCTGGTCGGCGCCGACCAGATCGGCCAGCCCAGCGCGCTCGAACATCTCGCGCACCGTTGGCTGGAGTCCGCTGAAGGCCACGATCCCGCCGCGGGCCGTATGCTCCTCGATCAGCTCGCGCAGGGCCTTCACGCCCATCGCGTCGACCAGCGGCACGCCGCGCATGCTGATCACCAGGGTGTGGTACTGCCGGGCGTTGGCGAAGGCCTCAAGCACGGTGTGTATGCTGCCGAAGAAGAGCGGCCCGGTCAGGTAGTAGACGTGTACCGAGGGGCACGACTCCTCGATGGCGTAGCCCTGCGCGCGCAGCTTGGCCGCGTCCACCGGCTCGCTGGCCACCGCCGTGCTCTGCGCGGACTGGCGGATGTAGATGACCGCCGAGATCGCCAGCCCGATCAGGATGGCCTGGGTCAGGTCGAGGGCCGCCGTGGCCACCATCGTCACCAGGATGCCGGCCAGGGCGTGCTTGATCTTGGTGTGCCAGTAGAAGTGGATGGTCTCCCACTCGTTCATGCGCCAGGCTGTCACCATCAGCACGCCGCCGAGGGCGGCCAGCGGCACCCGGCTGATCAGCGGGGCCAGCAGCAGGGCGCTCAGCAGCAGGGCGATGGCGTGAACAATGCTGGTCACGCGGGTGGCGCCGTTGCTCTTGATCGCAACGCTGGTGCGGGCGATCGCCGCCGTGGCCGGCACGCCGCCGAAGAAGGGGATGATCATATTGCCGATGCCCTGGGCCACCAGCTCGGCGTTGCTGTCGAAGGGCTTGCCGGTCATCGTGGCCCCCACCGAGCCACAGAGCAGGCTCTCGATCGCCCCCAGCGCGGCGATCGAGATCGCCGGGGCCAGCAGGTTGGTCAGGTGCTCCCAGGGGACGCTCGCCAGGCTCAGGCGGTGGTCCAGGATGATCGTCTGCGGGATGCTGCCGATCATCGCCACCTGCCAGCCTAGCCCGGTCGTGACGAGGCTCGCTATGATCAGCCCGATGAGTGAGGCCGGGATGCTCTTGGTGAATCGCGGTAGGATGAGCATCGTCGCTATCACGATGCTGGCCACGATCAGGCTCTCCCAGTGGGGCGTCACGGGGTGGGCAAAGTAGTTCACCAGCTTGGCGATGGTGTTCTCGGCCGCCGGGGTCTTCACGCCGATCACGTTGTCGATCTGGCCCACCGCGATGATCAGGGCGATGCCGCTGGTGAAGCCGGTGATCACCGGCGATGGGATGAATGCGATGTAGCGCCCTAGGCGCAGCAGGCCGAGCGTCAGCATAACCGCGCCGGCCATCACGCAGGCCACCCACACGCCGCTCAGCCCGTAGCCCTGGGCGATCACAATCAGGATCGCCGACATGGCCCCCGTGGGGCCAGAGATCTGGAAGGAGCCGCCGCCAAGCGTGCCGATGATCAGCCCGGCCAGGATGGCCGTCACCAGCCCGGCGGCCGCGTCGGCCCCCGAGGCCACGCCGAAGGCGAGGGCGAGGGGCAGCGCCACCGCCCCCACGGTCAGCCCGGCCAGCAGGTCGCGCTGGAGCAGCGCACGATTGTATCCGGCAAACTCGCGCCGTAACATGCCGGGCAGGCTCAGAAGGCCTTGTATCGCACCCATATGACTTCCCTTAATATGCTGATGAATGACAAACGACCAATGACGAACGACCAGCGGGTGATCGCTTGGTGGTGCGATCATGTGCCGCTCATCGCTCGTCGTTCGTTGTCTGTCATTCATCGACGGATTGAGATAGCTCGTAATGGTATCGCTAGCTGCGACGCCTGTCAATGTTGAAAAACGTCTGCACATCTTTTGCGTATAGCTCATATTATTGCATTAGATGCTATAATACTATTAAAACCCCGACCTGCGCTCTGATATAACAGCGCTCCCCTAACCAGGAGGGAGCAGGAGGTTCCAATGCCGCCGAAGGCCCAATTTGTCCGCGAGGACGGTCTCTACCACTCATTTTGTGGGCTGGTCAGCGTAGGCTGGCTCTACCAGAAAATCAAGGACAGCTTCTTTCTCATCCTTGGCACCCACACATGCGCGCACCTGCTTCAGAACACCCTCGGGGTGATGATCTTCGCCCGCCCGCGCTTCGCCGTCTCGCTGCTTGAGGAGGCCGACCTCTCGTCCTCGCAGCCGAACATCGCCGACCAGATCGCCGAGATCAAGCGCGAGCACAACCCCTCGGTGATCTTCCTGCTCTCCTCGTGCACCCCCGATGTGATGAAGGTCGAGTTCGAGGGCCTGGCCCACTCGGTGAGCACGCCCGAGGTGCCGGTGCTGTTCGTGCCGGCCTCCGGCCTCGACTTCACCTTCGCCCAGAGCGAGGACTCGGTGCTCCAGGCGCTGCTGCCCTACTGCCCGGTGGCCCCACCCGAGGACAAGCGGGTGGTCTTCCTCGGCTCGGTGAACGACGCCGTGGCCGAGGACTTTGCCATGGAGGCGGCCCGCCTGGGCATCCCGGTGGCCGGCTTCCTGCCCGCCCCGCACTTCTC
>JBAXES010000010.1:0-21964 GCA_037140315.1 Chloroflexales bacterium | reverse complement strand
GTGATCAGCCTGGAACACAGCCGAGGCGAGCGTGATGATGGTGATTGTCGGCGAAGGTGACTTCTCGGCGGGGCTGCGCACTATGCCTGACGCTGTCAGGGATACTCCTAACAACGCATGCGGAGTTTGTATGCTACCGGCGTCGGTTTCCCATCGCTATACTGAGCGGTATACTTGGTCGTATCATCCTGCTGACCGTGGTGCATCGCATCCGCCGTGGAAGGCCACAGGGAGTATGCTGAAACCTTGTCTTATCGCAAAAGCTCATGAATACCTTTCAGACGCTATTGAATCGCGTCACCCACCATACAGATAGTCCGCCGCAAGCCGCTCAACCGGTTGGACAGGGCCTGCTGGATGCCGCCCAGGGCGATACGGATGCGGCGCTCCAGCGCGCTGGCACCACGCCCCAGGGATTGACGAACGCGGACGCCGAGCAGCGCCTGAAGCGGTATGGCTTCAACGAGGTGACGCACAGTGGACGCTCCACCCTGCTGGCGCACATCGCCAGTGCCCTAGTCAACCCGCTCGTCATCCTGCTGGCGGTCCTGGCGCTGATCTCGCTGGCCGTCGGCGATGTGCGCGCGGCGGTGATGATGACGCTGATGGTGGTGATCGGCACCTCGCTGCGCTTTGTGCAGGAGTGGCGCGCCGACGCCGCAGCCGCCCAGCTGACGGCGATGGTGCATACCACCGCAACCGTCGTGCGGGCCGAGGGCGCGGCCGAGATCCCGCTGCGCCTGCTGGCCCGCGGCGACATCGTCCAGCTCTCGGCCGGCGATCTGGTGCCGGCCGATGTGCGCCTGATCAGCGCCAAGGATCTGTTCGTCAATCAGGCCGCCCTCACCGGCGAGGCGCTCCCGGTTGAGAAGCACGTGCCCAGCGCCGCACCCCCGCCGCCGAGCGCACTCGACCTGCAAAATATCTGCTTCTTCGGCACGAGTGTGGTCAGCGGCAGCGCGACCGCACTCGTGCTCGCGACCGGCCCCACCACCTACTTTGGCTCGATGGCGACCCACCTTGCCGATGCGGCGACGGTGCCCAGCAGCTTCGACCAAGGGCTGAACCGCTTCACCTGGCTGCTGCTGCGCTTTATGGCGGTGATGGTGCCACTGGTCTTTCTGATCAATGGCATCGGCAAGGGCAACTGGCTGGAGGCGTTTCTCTTCGCGCTCTCCGTCGCGGTCGGCCTCACGCCTGAGATGCTTCCCGCCATCGTCACCGTCTGTCTCTCCAAAGGTGCCCTGGCCATGTCCAAGCAGAAGGTGATCGTCAAGCGGCTGAGCGCGATCCAGAACTTCGGCGCGATGGATGTGCTGTGTACTGATAAGACCGGAACCCTCACCGAGGGGCGCGTCATCCTGGAGAAGCACCTCGATCTCGCCGGTGCCGAGTCGCCAGAAGTGCTGAACTATTCCTACCTCAACAGCTTCTACCAGACCGGGCTGAAGAACATGCTCGATCTGGCCGTGCTGGCGCATGTGGAGGTTGCGGAAGCCTTGCAGGTGCGCGAGCGCTACACCAAGATCGACGAGATCCCGTTTGATTTTGTGCGACGGCGTATGTCGGTCGCGGTCGAAGATCACCAGCAGCAGCACATTCTGATCTGCAAGGGCGCAGTCGAGGAGATGATCCAGGTCTGCACGCAGGTTGAACACCAGGGCGAGCGCGTCCCGCTGGATCCATCGCATCGCGAGCTGGCAGACACGCTGGTTGGCACGCTCAACTGACCAGCGGATCGACCAGTGGAAGGCCGAGCAGCAGACGCCCTGGATGCAGTTGAAAGAGCGGCTGGTGGCCGACACCCTGCGCGCGACCATGCCACCCCCGCCGGCCCAGATTCTCGATGCTGGCGGCGGCAACGGGGTCGATGCCCTGGCCCTCGCCCGCCAGGGCTACCGAGTCACCCTGCTGGACTCTGCGGCGGCGATGATCGCCGAGGCGCGCCAGACGGTGATCGCTGAGGGTCTTGCCGATCGGTGTGCGATCATCCAGGGTGATGTGGCACAGATGGGTGAACACGTGCCGCCCGCGACCTTCGACGCCGTGCTATGCCACAATGTGCTGCAGTACGTCCCCGACGTGCCACAGCTGCTGGCCGACCTGGGGCAGGTTTTGCGCCCGGGTGGTCTCCTCTCGCTCCTGAGTATCAACCGTCACTCGGCGCCCTTCCAGGCCGCCTTCCTGCACCACGACCTGGAGCGCGCCCTGCGCAGCCTCGATGAGCGCCAGCAGCTGACCACGATCTTCGCCACCCCGATGAACCTGTTCACCGCCGACGAGGTCATCGCCATGCTGGAGGGCCAGCGCTTCACGATCATCGCGCACGTCGGCATCCGCTGTATCTGTGACTACTGGGGTAGCAACGAGGAGAAGACGATCACCCCGTCGAAGATCGTCAGCAAGAGCAGGCCGACTGGTCTGAACGGCGCGCTCGTGTTGCCATGGGCATCACGCGCGGGAAGCCGCGAGGGCTGCCAGCTGGGCTAACTCCCGCACATAGACCGGACGCAAGAGGTGGGGCAGCGCCCAGCGCTCCAGCGCCGCGCGGATCCCCGGGCGGGCCGGCATCTCGGTCGTAATGGTCACCTGGGCCTGCTGCCCATCCACCTGGGGCTCGACCGTGAAGGTGGTCACAGAGCCCGTGTCGTTGGTCTCCACCAGGACACGCCCGGGCTCCGGCTCGGTGACCACCGCACGAAACGTCTGCAGCTGCCCGAGCACCCGCATCTGTACGCGTAGGATCGTCCCGGCCCCTGTTCCGCCCTGCTCCACCACGAGAGAGACAAACGGGGGCCGGGGCAAGATCTGGGGATGGCCCTGGTGATAATCAGCCAGGATGGCGTAGAGCACGGAGGCGGGCGCCGGGATCCGGGCCGACACGGAGAACCGCTGGGCTGGCATAGGCTTCCTCCCGTTCTATCGGTCTGGCCGCTCGTCGGTGATGATCGCCGTAGCCGCCTGCAGCACGAGCGGGGTCAGGGGATGCGTCGCGCCCTCAGCCCAGGCGTCCACCATCATCAGTTGCTCCTCGGGCCGCACCGGGTTGGAGGCTGGCTTGCGCGCGATCTCCTCCAGGACGCCGAACGCCGCATTGGCGGAGATCACGTGGCACTCGGCGATGAGCGCCCGCCACTGCTGCTCGTCGGCGTAGGGGAAGCAGCAGTCGATCGCATTGAGGAACGCAGCTTCAGTCATCGGTTACCCTCCGACAAGGGATGCCTCAAAGACCAGCCAGGGCAGCCAGAGCCCCGGCTCCGCGCCGGTCGAGTCTCGGTTGGTGTAACTGGCCGCCTGGACTGCATCATCATATGCGGCGATCAGCCCATGCGCATTCAGCGTGATCGCGAGGGTGTCGGTGTAGGCGGCCTCAAGGCCATTACAGGCGAAGGAGTGGAAGTCCCCGCCGATCTCGCTGCCCAGGATCTCGTACCCGCGTAGCGACGCGCCCGCCGAGAGGCGTTGGCCGCGCCGGAGCATCGTGTAAACGCCAGTCTCGCCCATCTGCGCCGATGCAGGGGTATATTCCTGGAGCGCCTGGTCAGCGTACACCTCAGGAAGGGCGATGCCCAGCAGCTTGAGGTGGTCGAGGTGGCGCAGGTGGCTAGCATAAAACGCCTGGGCGTGCGTTGGGTCGAGCCAGACGCTGGGCCAGCCGAGGTGTCCCGCGTCGAAGGCATCAGTCGCCGCAGTCGTCGCGTCGGCGAGCGTCGCATCTGAGAGGTGCATCGTGCCCTTGAGGGTGGCGACCTCCTCAGGCGTCTTGTGCGTCCAGGCCAGCAGATGGATGTGGGGATGCAGCGCGGCGATGCAGCCGCTGATGCTCCAGAAGCGATCCGGCAGGTGGGGCAGCGTCGCCCAGGGCGGGTGTGCCCGCCCCTCGACCAGGAAGTAGCCGCCGATGATGTGATCCATCCCTGGCCTTTCCGCTCCTGCGTGCTGCAGGCGAGATCCCGCACCCGCCCTTCGGTCTCTTGGGCCAGGGCGACGGAGAACGCTACGCCGGTGTCGTTGTCGTCCTCAATGGGGAGTATATCGATGCACACCTGGATGATGAGTCTACCACAGACCCTGGCCTGGAGGGCACGGCCGCCCGGAGGATCCGCGCCGCAGCAATTCATGGTAGCGATTTGCGGGATCGGCCATGGGCATTGGCGCGGGGCCATGCTCATGGCCGATCAACGAACGGTCATCGTCTCCCCCTGGTGCGATAACCGCCGGCACCAGCGACGGCTTGCCGCCTCCGAGTGATGCTACGGCCGGCTCAGCGCCGGGATCATAGGCTCCATTGTGGTGGGAATATCCTGGATCTTCCAAATCAACATAGTGAGGCGCGTATGCCTCAGCCTGCAAAGAGCAGCGCGCGCGGATATGGTCGTTTTTTGGCTAGGCGCCGTACTCGGTGTGATCGGCAATCCACTGCATCAGGGCCGCCAGCGGGATGCGGCGGGCGGTGCCAACGTGGACTGAGGGAAGCACCCCCTTGTAGAGCAACTCATAGACGGTCGAGCGGCCCAGGCCGAGCAGGCGGGCCGCCTCCTCGATGCGCAGGAGCAGTGGCTGGGTGGACTGGGCGGTGGGTTGTAGGGATGTCATCGTCTGTATCTCCCGTGATAGATGGGTGGATCCGGTGGTTGGCCAACCACGGCCCAGGATAGTCGCTCGACCCGGAGCAAGCCAAATGTACCTACACGTCGCTGTCTGCGTCCTCGTGCGTGCCGAAGGCTCCTCGGAACAGGCGGATCATGTGCTTCGGATTGCCTCCCCTGGCAGGCATCATCGCGGTGAAGCGACCAGTCGCAATGCGGCAGCTTACCCAGCACCGCAGCGGTGGCGGGACAATGCGTTCCCTGCTGATCCTGCGTGGTGCCGCTCTGCCCCAGTGAGCGCGAATGGGGCTTGTGGTATGTTGTCCGTCAACGGACAGGCATGACTCTACCCCCCCCGTTCGAGCGGGGGCAGTCGCGACAACCGAGTCCACGCGAGCGCGCTGCTGGTCGTGAAGCTGCGCCACGCCGCAGACTATCCCGCAGGAGTCAGGCATGCGCAACATCGTGAACGTGGGCTACGACTCGACCAACTACTACGTTATCGAGACGGCGACGACCAAGCTGCTGGTAGACGTCGGGTTCCCGGGGACGCTGCCCAAGCTGCGCCACGCGCTCCAGCGCACCGGCATCGCGCTCTCAGCCATCGCGTACCTGCTCGTCACCCACTACCACCCCGACCACGCGGGCCTCGCCCAGGAGGTAAAGCAGCAGGGCACGAGGCTGATTGTCCTTGATCACCAGGTCGCCGCGATCCCCGCGCTCCGGCGGCACATGAAGCCGCAGTACCACTACCGCGAGATCACGCTCGATGACAACGTCACCATCAGCATAGCCCAGAGCCGCGCGTTCCTACGCGGGGTCGGCATCGACGGCGAGATTATTGCGACGCCCGGCCACTCAGACGACAGCGTGACCCTGATCCTCGACGTCGGCATGGCCTTCACCGGCGACTTACCGCCGCCGCACATGGCGACCGACGACGGCGGAACCTTGGCCGACAGCTGGGCGCAAATCCGCGCTAGGAAGGTGCGGACGATCTACCCCGGGCATGGTCCGGTGCATCCGCTAGAGGCTGAGAGCACCGACCAGTAGGATACGGCACCGCCAGAGCTTCGCGGTGTAGGCGTGGTAGGTGCTCAAGCGGCGATACTTCAACCAGTCGATCAGCCAGGCCAGCAGCTGGGTGCCGAGCATCAGCAGGATGGGCAGGGCGGCGGCGCTGATCACGGCCCGGTGGCTCCACCAGGCGCTCGCGGCCAGCCAGGTGTAGAACCAGACGTCGGTGAGGCCATCGGCCTCGCGCAGCTGGACGCTCACCCGGCCCATACGACGAGCCAGCACGCCATCGAAGATGTCTGAGAGGAAGGCCACCACGAGGCCGGCGAGGAACCAGCGTGTCGTCGTGCCATCGGCGGCATCGAGGAAGAGCAGCGGCCCCAGCGCGAACCGCAGGGCGATCAGCCGACGGATCGTAATCGACTGAGTCCCGGCAAGAAGAAAAAAGATCTTTTTGCAAATTATCCTGACCAGTATATATTTGATAAATAGTGGATATCTCTTTTTACAATACTCAATCTATCTTGTACAAGTCAGTAGTGCTATAATCAAAGTATTCGTTGGGCAGGTGCGATGCTTGGCAGCCTGTTCATACCCTACACCTCACCACAAGGCTACACGGACATCACAACTATTGATGTCTATGTAGCCTTATTGCTTTTTCCTACTTAGTTGGGAAGCCTTTTTCTCGATAGGGAAGCGGAATAACTTTAACCCTTGGCGGACTTACGCCGACGTACACTAGCGGTAAATGGAGTACTCAAATGTGAGGAGACCATGATCACCCACTATTACATTCATCATAAGCAATCTAACCGCAGGCTCATCGCCCGGCGAGATGTTATGAAATTCGGCCTTTATGGGGCGGTTAGTCTGACCGCAGAGGCACTCATCTCTGCCTGTGGCACTGCAGTGCCACAGCCGACCACCACTCCAGGCCCCACGGATACCCCGCCTTCTCCTGTCGCGCCCACCGCTACCCCACCTTCCTCTGTCGCACCCACCGTGCCGCCAGACACCCACTTTATCAAAACCAAAGACGGGCGGAAGCTCTCCTGTATTGAAGCAGGCCAAGCTGATGGCATCCCGGTGCTTGTCTTTACCGGCACGCCGATGTCGCGGATCCTGTATCAGGGATGGGTGGATGACGCCATATCCAAAGGCTTGCGCTTGATCTGCTACGACCGCCCAGGGTATGGCGGCTCAACGCCCAAACCAGGCCGGACGGTGGCAAATGCAACCGAAGATGTATCTGACCTGGCCAAAGCACTTGGACTGAACAAGCTTCTGGTATGGGGTGTATCCGGCGGCGGACCGCATTCCATCGCCTGCGCAGCGCTGCTTCCAGACCTGGTTGTTGCTGCTGCGGCATTGGCTTCCCCCGCGCCGTATGTACCATTTACCGCCGAGGGCAATGACTGGACGGCGGGAATGAGCTCGGACAATGTGAGTGAATACCAAACTGCATTAAAGGGGCGTGATGCGCTCAAGGAATACGTTGAGGGAGTGCATAGGACCCTTGGTTGTTCCCCCAATCCCCAAAGCGTTACCAGCGCTAGTCAAGGAGTATTCGATTATCTTATGGACTCTATGTGTCTTGCGCTCCAGAAGGGGCCGGATGGCTGGATCGACGACGATTTAGCCTCTCTCGCTCAGTGGGGCTTGGAGCCGAACCAGATCCGGATTCCTTTCTTTTTGATGCAAGGCAAGAAAGATAATCTTGTACCTATTTCTAACGGACTATGGCTGGCAAAGAATATCCCCAACGTGGAAACACGCTTCATACCGGATGAAGACCACCTAGGAATGTTTAACCATATCCCGGAAATCCATCAATGGCTGCTCAGCAAATGGAAGTGAGTGTGGGGTACAGTCAGTCAGCAGCGTGATTGGAATGCGGAATTAGATGCGATGGCCCTGGCTCCCTTGCCGATGAGGGGTTCTCTTATGTAGGCGTGGGATGTGCCGCAGCGCGGCACACGAGAGGAGGTTCGCTATGAAGCGTCCCCTTACCGTCATATTCTCCCTGCTGATTGCTACGCTGACACTGGTTGCTGGCTGTGGCCAAGCGCCGCAAGCCACGCAGCCAACCCTGCAACTCCCATCGTCCACCCAGCCACCCTCGACCAACCGACCGTCCCCCCCTCCATCCGACCCCGCCACAACCTCCAATGTGCTCCAGCAGGCATTGGCCGGAAACTACAAGGGCAAGACCGTCACCGTTGGTGGTGAATGGATGGAATCTGATTATATGAAATCGCTCCAGGGGTTCGAGAGCCTGACCGGCATCGATATTCAGTACGCGAGTATTAATGACGAGTTCGCCCCCTCGTTCCTCAGCATGGTCGATGCCGGCAAAGGGCCAGATGTCGTGGAATTCACGGGAGTGAACTCCATACAGTATTGGGCCGAGCAGGGCAAACTAGTCGACATCAGCACATTCGTGGATAGGGATACGCTACGAGCGGCGTACGACCAGGACTTGCTGGATTGGGCAACCGTGGATGGGCCACTTGGATCGGTTATGGCTGGTGTCTGGGCGATGGCCTTTATCTCTGGTGTCGTCTGGTATCCCAAGGCGGCCTTTGACAAAGCCGGCTACCAGGTGCCGGCCACCTGGACGGAGCTGCTGGCGCTCTCCGATCAAATCGTCAAAGACGGTGGTACGCCCTGGTGCATTGAGAATGGTGGTGATGGTGTAGAGGGCCTCTCAGCTGTTCACTGGATCTCAGACATCATGCTGCGTACGACCTCGCCGGCGGAGTACGATACGTGGGTCAAGGGCGACCTGAAGTTCGACTCGCCACAGGTCAAGCATGCGGTACAGCTGATGTCAGATGTCTGGTTCAAGCCCGGCTATTCCAGCATCAAACGGCAGGACATCAACACGACCTATTGGTGGCAGGTCATGCCGCGCATGGTAGATAACCCGCCCAAGTGTTGGCTGTTCAAGGCGCCCAGCTACGTCACCGGCTATGATGGCCAGAGTGTCTATACTGCGTTTACGAGCAAGGAGTTTGGCACAGACTATGCCTTCTTCCTGCTGCCACCCATCGACCAGGTTTATGGAACCCCAGTCGTATTGTACGGCCATATCCACGGAATGTTCCATGACCGCCCCGAGGTGCGCGCACTCATAGAATATCTCATGACGGGCGCCCAGCTTGAGGCCTGGATCAAGTCGGCTGGCCGATTCGGCATCTCGCTACACAAGGATGCCCAGCTAGATTGGTATCCGCCTGCACGAGGTGAGCGTGCATTCGCCGAAGTCCTCCGGAATACCAGTATCCGGCGTTTCAACGCTATCAACTGGCTGTCGAACACCGTAGGCGATCAGTTCTTAATGTCTATCAACGCCTATGTCAACGGTGACATCGATCTCGACATGGCGCTGAAGCAGATCGACGCCGCCGCGTCTCCGCCATCGCCAACCACGTCCAGGAATGGGGCGGCACGGCGTTCACCTGGACCGATGGTGACGATAAGCCGGTTGCTGGAACAACCATCTGGTCCATTGGTTCGGCGCAAGGTGACCACTTTGCGCCCAGCACTGCGGCTTTCATGATCAATTACCGAGTGGAGGATCTCCACGCCCTGGTGAAAGCCTTACGCGAAGAAGGCTGCGACGTGCTCGAGAAGATTGACGATTCCGAGTACGGGAAGTTTGCCTGGGTGATCGATCCCGAAGGAAACAAGGTAGAACTTTGGCAACCGCCTGCCGGCCAATGACCAGGGCGCTCGGCCTCAGTTTTGCCGAGTACCAGCAGCAGACGACCCGCCAGATCCCAGTCATCGTCCTCGAACGGATCACCTGAAATCGTAGGGTGCCGCGATGACGCAGATGCCTGGCTTGTGGGATAGAATGGTACCCACCGCGCTCCCGCTCGCGTGTGCGAGGGCAGGAACGACGGTGATGGGAGGAGCCGTGGCGAACCACATGCGGGTGACGCTGGAGATTGGACCGAAGGGCAAGAAGGTTGTGGCGGTGGCAGCAGACTGGCCCGGCCTCGCGCGCGGGGCAACGACCGAGGAGGCTGCGATCGAACGCGTATGCTCCTACGTTCCACGGTATGCAGCGGTGGCGAAGCTGGCCGGGATGGAGGCCGCGTTTGCGGCCATCGCCGACGCCGAGGTGGTCGAGCGCTACCCAGGCACAGGCTCAACCGACTTCTGGGGTATCTCGTTCGCGTTTTCGAGCATCGACCAGCAAGCGATGTCGGGCGAAGCATTGGAGCGTGACCTGACGCTGATGCGGGCGTGCTGGGCGTTTTTCGACGAGGTGCGTTCGCGCGTGTCGGCTGAGATGCAGCGTGGCCCGCGCGGCGGCGGGCGCGATCGGGACCGCATCGTCCGTCATACGCTTGCCGCAGAGCAGGACTGGGCGAAGAAGCTCGGCGTGCTCACGCCTCAGGACGCAATGCTGACCGACGAGGGGTTGAACGCGCATCGCGACGCCTATTGCAATGCAATTCGGGTGCTGCATTCCCAGAGCAACCTGGCCCGCACCTGGCCGCTCCGCTATCTGATTCGCCACACCGCATTTCATATGCTCGATCACGCCTGGGAAATGGAAGATAAGGACCTGACTGCCAAACAAGCGTGAGGCCGAGCGCTCTCTCAGCGGCGACATCGCACATCCAGATGCCAGCGATGCCGCTTGGCGATCAGGTGGATGTGCCGCCGATGACCTTCCTGATGGTCGATGGGGCCGGCGACCCGAACACCGCCCCCGACTACGTCGTTGCCATCGAGGCGCTCTACACGCTCTCCTACACGCTGAAATTCGCCCTCAAGCGCGAGGGCCTGGACTACGCGGTGATGCCGCTGGAGGGCCTGTGGTGGGCCGAGGACATGACCCAGTTCCGTATGGACGAGCGCACGAACTGGCGCTGGACGATGATGATCGCCCAGCCCGATGCGATCACGGAGGCGCACTTCACGGCCGCCTGCGCGGCCGCCACGAAGAAGCTTGCCCCGGCCACGATCGCCCGGGTGCGCCGGGAGATCTATCACGAGGGCCTCAGCGCGCAGGTGCTGCACATCGGCCCGTATGCGGCCGAGGCCCCCACGATTGACGCCCTGCACGCCTTCATCGCCGCCCAGGGCTACCTGCGCGCTGGGAAGCACCACGAGATCTACCTGAAGGATCCGCGCAAGACGGCGCAGGAGAGGCTCCAGACGGTGATCCGCCAGCCGATCACGCCCGGCGCGTAAGGTTCCTCTCTGTATGACCAGTACCGGCATTATCTACGCCCCAGTCCTCACGTGGCCATGCGAATCCCACGCGCTTTCTAATAGTACGATCAATAAGGCAAACATCCGAGAGATGATCATCAGGGATGGTTACCGTACCGCAACATGCCTTTCGTATAGTCATACGGGAGCATCAACTGCACGGAGTACCATTGTGAACTACCCCATCACCCTCGAAGGCTTTGAAGGACAAGCGATCGACGTACAGACGGCGGGTTTCCTCACGGGGCCAAAGGTGCTCATCAACGGCCAGCCCGCGGCGAAAGGGCCAAAGCGCGGCCAGATGATCCTGCGTCGCAACGATGGCCGCGACGTAGTGGCCGTCTGGAAGCCGCAATTTCTGGGGCTGGATGTCCCACAACTCGCAGTTGACGGGAAGGCGATCCAGGTGGCCGAGCCCCTCCCCTGGTATGTCTGGGTGTGGAGCGCGCTCCCGATCATCCTGATCTTCATCGGCGGGGCGCTGGGTGCCATGGCCGGCATGGTCGGCTTTAGCATCAATACCAGCATCTTTCGGTCGTCGTGGCCAGGCCCGGCCAAGTTTGGGCTGACCGCCGTCGTCTCAGTGGTCACCGTGATCGTCTATGTGGTGGCGGTCACCCTGTTCCTTGCCGCCATTGGGCGGTGATGTCGTATAGCCGTGAGCCGGCCAGGGTACGCGCGGGTTGGGTGAGCAGCAGGGCGGGGTATGCACATAACGATCGATGAACTCACCGACGCGATTACGCGCGGAGCTAGCCCGCGTGCGGTGCTCCAGTTCGTAGCATTCGGGGGTGACGTCAATGCCCGCTTGGCGGACTCTGGCTTGACCCTCCTTCATCTCGCCGTAGAGTACGAACACCTCCCCATGATCCATGCCCTCATCGACGCCGGGGCGGACATCGAAGCGCGCGCAGCCAGCGGATGGACGCCACTGCACCAAGCGGTCGATTTCGACATTGATACAGCGAGCCAAACGACCGGTTGGGCGGCGGGCGACTTCATACGGACGCTCACCTTCGCGACCACGAAACTGCTCATCGCACTCGGGGCTGATGCTGAGGCACGGTGTGTGGACGGCCGCACGCCACGTGATATGGCGGCCGCCTATAGCGAGGAGGTGGCCAAGAAGTACGACGAGGCGGTGGCGCATGCGCGGAAACCGTAAGTAGCCGTCACAGGCCATCCCAGCGCACCTGAACGAGCGGTTGCACGAGAGCCGGCGCAACCGGGGTTCACGCGTGAGTCATCGCCATCACGCCGGCCCAGTGACCCTGGGCGTTGGGCGACACCTCACCCTGAAAAGCACACATCGAACGGTGGTATGATCGCACACGTAACCACCACTACTCACGGGGTAGGTATGGGTATGGCGCAGCGATACAGGTGGCGGTATCTGCTCATTCTCCCGACTCTGCTGCTCCTGGCCGTCTTGGCGATCGGCATCCATGCCTACGCCCGCTTCACGACCATGATCGTCCCGCTGCGCGACCGCGCCTGCTGCGCGCTACCCGCCGATACGGGGCTGGCCATCACGCCGGTCGTAGTGACGACCGCTGATCACCTTGCCCTGACCTGCTGGTACCTCCCGTCACAGAACCGTGCGGCGATCATCCTCTTGCACGGCGAGGGCGGCAGCCGTCAGACGATGCTTGCCCACCTCCGCATGTTCGCGCAGCATGGGTACGGCGTCCTCAGCTGCGACCGGCGGGGTCACGGCGCGAGTGGCGGCGACCAGCGCTCTTGGGGCTGGCTCGATGTGGGCGATGTCGGGCCGATGCTTGATGATATCCAGCGCCGGCCCGAGGTTGATCCGGCGCATATTGGCGTGCTTGGGTTCTCGATGGGCGCGCAGATTATGCTACGGGCCACAGCGCAGTACCCTGCTATCCACGCCGTAGTCGCCGATGGGCCGGTTCCCGCGACGACCGCCGATCTCTTCCCTGCCGCAGGAGTGACTGAGTGGCCGCGGGTAAGCGTTGATTGGCTCGATAACTGGTTCGTGGATCGCCTCCTAGAGCACCAGCTTCACATGCCGGCGCCGACCTCCGTGGTGCAGGCCGTCGCCCAGCGCCCGGCGCAACCCCTGTTGATCATCAGCACCGGGCAGAGCGGCCACGGTCGGGAGCTCCGCCAGGCAGCCTGGTTCGTTGCGGCCGCCCGCGCGGCGAAAGACCTGTGGGAGATCCCCGACGTTGGGCACGGTGAGGGGCTCGCGAAACATCCGGCAGACTATGCCCAGCGGGTGCTGGGATTCTTCGACACTGCCTTGCTGGCACAGACGACAACGGCGCAGCCCTGAGATGATCCGCGCAATTGAACGCCGGCGCGGGCAGAGGAAGCCACGGTATGACACTGCCCCCCATTCCAGCGCACGTCCGGAAGCTCATCGCGCATCTCCAAGCGCTGCCGATCACCGCCCCGCCGCCACCTTGGACGCTGGTCACCTGCGTGGCGGTGGGCGGGCTCCTGGCGGTCGGCTACGCCGAGCAGTCCGACCTCCTTCTGGTCATCTCCAGCCAGGGGCGGGGTATCTTCGACTGCCTGTCTGGGACGAGGATCGCCCGCGACCAGACAGACGCCGCTCCCTTCTATGACGAGATCACCCTCCGTGCGCAGGGATTTGGCCCGCTGGAGGGCCAGGTACTGCCGATCGCTGGCCTCTGCGGCGGCGGCTTGCCGAACGCGACCCGCGATGGCTGGCATCTCCAGGCGATCCCGCTGCCCTGGCCGCATCATCGGATCGTCCTGGAGGCCCCGTTCCGCTCGATGTATCATGATCCGGCCAGCGCCACCTGCGTCGGCGATGATGGGGCGTGCGAACTGCGGGCCGCTGGTTTCTCGCCCACCGGCCAGAGCTTCGTCATCGCTACCAGCTGCGATCTGATGATCATCGCGCGCCGCTAATTGACGATGACGCCGCATCCATTGCAGCGCAGGAAGCACCGTCGATGAAGCACACGACGCCCAAGCATCCACCCGCAGGCCCTATGCCAGCTAGCGTACCCTGGTGGAGCATCCTCGGGTATGTGTTGGCCTTTGGGGTGTTCTTCACGATCGCGCCCATCCTGCTAAGCGCGCAGGTAGACAGTACCATTCGCGATCCCAATACCATCCCGTCACCGCGGGGAAGCATGATCCTCAAGCTCCGCCTCCCTGCCAATGATCCGCCTCTGCGCGAGGTGGTGCTGTATCCAGATGGCACCCTTGAGAGCGGCACCATCGATGCCATGTATTTTCGCCAGAAAACCCATGCAGTGCCGCAGGAATACCACCTCACAGCGCACGAACGCGCGACCCTCCAGGCTTTTCAGCGCGACTGGTGTGCCCGAACCGGAAACGTGTTTCACGTCACCACGACGACGCCCGCCTACGGGATGGGGATCTGGTGTGGCCAGAGTATCGAGATGGTGCATATCCGTGTCGCCGATCTTCCCCAGCCGCTGCGTGTGCTCGTCACCCAGGCATTTCCTGATCAGCCGCCCGTCTTCCCATCACCCACCCCAACCGCACGACCGTCGCCTCTTCCGACCCTGACGAATCCTGCGGTGTGGCCACCAGGCCTGGACTTGCCCTTGACGCCGCTGGCACAGCCGTAAGCGCGCCGATTCGTGCTGCTGTGCGAGACAAGTGGAGTGTCACGATGATCGCATCCGCTCAGGTGGCCACCAACAACGCCCGCTGGTGCGACGCCATCAGCCGCACCCACGGCGCCCCCGGCGAGCTCCACGATCACCTCTGGCTCAGCCGCCACCCGATGCCGCGCTTCTACCCGAATGTGGTGACGCTTTCGGCCCAGTCTGGGGTTACGGCGCAGCTGGCCGGCGTGCGTGAGCTTGTGGACGCAGCCCAGCTGGGTTCCTTCGCCGTCAAGGACAGCTTTGCGAGCCTGGATCTGGCGCCGCTGGGCTTTCGCGTCCTGTTTGCGGCCACCTGGCTCTGGCGCGACACGGCGCTGCCGCCGCCCGCGATTGTGGACACCGGGCTCCGCTGGACGATCATCGGCGAGCCGGCCGATCTCATTACCTGGGAGGCAGCGTGGAATGGCCTCCCTGTCGATCCTGTGTCCCCGCCGCTCCCAGCCGTCTTCCTGCCCACGCTCCTCGCTGACCCCGACATTCAGTTCGTCGCCGCGTACCGCGATCAGCAGGTAGTCGCTGGTGCCATCGCCAACCGCAGCGGAGATGTCGTCGGGGTCTCGAATGTGTTTGCCCATACGGATGCGGAGCGCAGCTGGGCCGGCTGTCTCGCCACCATCATCGACGCCTTCCCCGGCCTGCCGCTGGTCGGCTATGAGCGCGGGGAGGAGCTTGGTATTGCCGAGCGCCTGGGGTTTGTGGCCGTGGGGCCGCTGCGGGTGTGGGCCATATAACGGGGATCCATCACGATGATCCCGCTTCGGCGAGATGTGCCACAATGACAGCCTCGCCCTCGGCAGGCCCGCAGGCTAGCAGGTCTCCCTTCCTCGACCAGATCGCGCTGCGCCCGGCGGCCATCCACCCGCCGGTTGGCACCCCATAGTTCGCCATCAGCACCGCCATCCGATGCTTCCGTGCGTAGCCAACGAGCAGGCCGGCGTCGGTCGCATAGCCGCCGGGGGTGATGAAACAACTCGCCGCGTAGATACCGGCGCCCTGGGTCACCGCCGTCTGGGCGTGCTCAGCGTGGGTGATGTCGGCGCAGATGGCGACACAGACGACCTGCCCGGCGACCCGGAGTGCGTCGCCGCCAGACCCCGCCGTGAACGTGACCTCTTCGCCCGCGTGGAGGTAGCGCTTCAGGTAGGTCGTGACCGCACGGTGCGGGGCGAAGCAGAGCGCGCCGATGTGCAGCCCGCTGGGCGACGGGATCGGCGCGCCCGCGATGATGACCACCTCCCGCGCATCGGCGAGGGCCTGCAACGGCTGGAGCCGTGGGTCTGCGGGCGGCAGCGCGTCGGCCGGCGTCAGGCGGCGGTCATAGCCGGTCAGCGAGAGCTCCGGAAAGAGCACGAGCCGGGCACCCTGCTTTGCTGCCTGCGCTGCGAGGCGGACATGGTCTTGAACGCTGCGGGCCACGTCGCCCGGCACGGCGATTGATTGGGCGACAGCGACGGTGATCTCCGACACGGCGATACCTCTTCTCTGGGGCGATAGCCTTGTGCGCTCAGGCCGGCGTCGCGCTGATGCGCGCGTAGAGCGCGTGGTCGTGAAAGCGCCCGCCGCTGAAGGTGGAGTCGCGCAGGATGCCCTCGCGCGCGAAGCCCATGGCTTGGAGCAGATGCGCCGAGCGCGCGTTGTCCACCGCCACGAGGGCCTCGATCCGGTGGAGGCCCATCGCCGCAACGCCGTGCCGCAGCATGGCCCCAACGGCCTCGCGCATGTAGCCCTGGCCCCACCACTGCGGGCTGAGGTCGTAGCCAATCTCGGCCAGGCGGTGCTGCCGGCTCCAGCGGTGGAAGCCGCAGGTGCCCAGCGGCTCGCCGTCGGCCCGACGCACCAGCACCCAGCGGGTATACGTGTCACCTGGCGTGGCGACGTAGAAGTCGATGATCGCCTCGGCCTCCGCGGCGGTGGTGATCGGCTCGTCGTCAAGCATGAAGCGGTAGACGTCTGGGTCGGTGAAGTGCCGCACGGCGAACGAGGTATCAGCCCTGCTGATCGGTCGCAAGGTCAGCCGCTCGGTGTGCAACGTGATCGACAACAGATCCGCAGGGGTAGGATGTTCCATCATATGCGGTTCCTCACTCCTCGGCGCACGCGATCCGCAGGTCGGAGGCTTGGCAGGTGAAGCCGGGGCCAGTCGGGCTACAGGCGTAGATGCCGACCTGCAGATCCTGCGGGCACTGGTGCAGGTGAGCGATCCGCATCTGGACCCAGGATACACCATCCTCGGCCCAGTCGAGCAGCAGGTCGTCGCCCTGGCGCCGGATGCGATACCAGCGCTGGGTGATCAGCCCGACGAGATCCTGGGTCGCCCAGTCCGAGTAGCCCCGGTTGGTCACCACCGAGCCGAGCCGACTGTGGCTGGCGGTCTCGTACTCCACCGCGCACTTCGCCCAGGTATCGGCGTCGGCCCGCACCAGCAGCCCGCACTGGTCGTACTGCGCGTTCGGCGTCCAGGCCAGCTGCGCGCTCACGGTGAAGTCGCCGCGCACGGTGGCGAAGTAGCAATGGCCGTTATCGCGCTGAAAGCCGTAGTGCGTGCGCTGCCAGTAGTCGGTGTCCGGCTCGGTGGTCATCTCCAGGGCCTCGCCGAGGCTCCATCGCGCTGGCTGGTGCGCCCACTGGAACCGGTCACGCGGAGTCGGCAGGGTGATGGTGGTCATTGCGATTCCTTGCTGCGTACTGTGTGATAATCACAGAGCCATTCCTGCGCTGCTAAGCGCGCGTCGAACACGCGGAAGTCTGATCCCTGGTGTTCGTCTGCGATGAGCTCCGCGAATCGGCGGCTGAGCACCAGGGTGGGGCTGCGCACGATCGCCAGCCGCAGGTGATAGGTGCGGAGCTTCTGCAGAATCGCCCCTGCCTCCCCCGAGCTCAGGTCAAAGAAGTGCGGGGTCAAGTTCTCAGGGTAGAGCAGCAGCCGATTGACCGCCAGGCCGAAGCATGTCTCCAGTAGCGTCACCACATCATCCACGCGGCTGATCAGGGGCTGTCCAGGGGCACCCTCGCCAATGCGCTGTCCATCTACCTCACGCACAATGAGTTCCATAGGACACCTCCGTCCGCGCTATCGCACCTCCGTGCTCACGAACGGCTCGTGGGTTTCCATGCCTGTCCTGCCTGCTCCAGATAGAATTCTAAGAGGTCGGTGCTTGCCGGCTCATGCCCAAGTTCCGTCAGCATCGCGGCGACCTCGCTGCGGTGATGGGTCGCGTGATTGGCAGCGTGCAGGATCACTTGCCAGCGAGGCAGCGCGTATGCCTGCCCGCGCATGTTGCGCCACTGCACGGTCGCGGACAACGCGGCTTCATCCAAGCCAGCCAAGTTGGCCCGTTGTGCGTCACTCACCTCTGCCCAGCGCGCCCGGATCGTCGGCAGGGTTGGCAGGTCGGAGGGGGCGAGCATCGTTGTTGGTGAGAGTCCTTGCCAGCGGGCAAACCAGAGCGCTTCCGCGCCTAGGATATGCACCAGGGTGAGGTGGACGGATCCGAAGCCCGGCAACACCCGCTGGGTAAACTGTGCGTCGGTCAAGGCTGCTGCGGCGTCTAATAGTCGCTGATTGACCCAGACGCCATACGCATACAGGGAAATGAGCTGATCGTTCATCTGCGTACTGCTCCATCATGATGATCGCGTACGTCACATGTGGGCCTGCGCCTGCGGCAGAGTGCGTGATGATCGCACGACCACGCGGTGCTATGGGTCGAGGCTGCGCGGGGTTGGCGTACCACCAGTGATCGGCACTTGCCAGCTGCGATAGCCTTGGACACTTCCCTCCCCATCATCATCATAGGTTGCGTAGAATACCTCCTTCCCGGTCGGGCTGATCGTGTACGCATTCACGGCACCTGCTGCAGTAGGTGCGGTTGCCAGCGAAATCGGTGCGCCGCCCTTCAGTGGGGCGCTGTAGACGGCCATGATCTTGATCAGACCGGGGCCCCAACTCGGCGTCTTCGGCACCGCTCGGCGCCCCATCGCCGAAGCCACTGCCATCAGATCGACAGGGACTACTCCAGCGAAGCTGAGCCTCACCGCTCCTCGCCTGATGTCTGCGTGTACTCCCGCCAGGTCAGCCCGACGATTGCGGCGTCGAAGAGGGTGAGGAGCAGCAGGCCAAGCGAGAAGGCGTAGCTCAGGCGGTAGATCTGGTAGGCGATGAAGGCCCCGAGTACGCTGATCGCCACCGGGTAGGCCCAGCGATGCCTGCGCAGGACGCCGGCGACCACGCCGAGCTTCACCAGCCCGATGGCCTTGCCCCACAGGCCAACCACGAAGACCCGATGGAGCAGCGGTGAGCGGCGCATGTATAGATACCCCTGCCGATCGCTGGAACGCGGTCAGCCGTGATGGTGCGCCAGCGGACACGGCACGCGTCGAAGACCGGCGTCAGCAAAAGGTTGCTTGGGGTTGGGCCAGGGCGGCTTCCAGTGCCGCCCCATGTGCGAGTCCGACGAATCGCTGGAACGCGCCATCACGGCATCATACCAGGCGAAGATGTCACTGAGCGTCAGGTAGCGGGTCATGCGAGTCGGCGATACAGGTCGGCATGTTTCTGGACGATATCGTGAATCGTCTGCTGCACCTCCGGTGCCGGTCGCATCAGCAGTTCGGCAATACTCAAGCGAATGAGATCTTCGGGGGTGATACCGAGCACCTTCGCACGCTGGGAGAGGAGTTTGAGGCGCTCTTCAGGAATATCAAGGGTGATGGTGGTCATGGGCTCCGCTCCTCCATTACGGTGTCTCTAGTTACGGTTTTGTCCAATCTTCCAGGACAAGGTTGGGAACGCGCATAAATTCACGCGTATTATTGGTGACAAGGATGAGGTTGTGTGCTATCGCTTGGGCAGCAATCAACGTATCAAGCGCACCTATCGGCGTTCCTTGTGCTTCTAAAAAGGCACGGATCGTTCCATATATCGATGTCGCGGGATAATCAACATCGAGAAACGTGAATGGAAGGAGAAATTGATCGAGGGCCTGTTGATTTTGGTGCGGTACCGTACTTTTACTGACGCCAAACTGAAGTTCCGCAATCGTGATTGATGACAGTGCGATGTCGGTGATCGGATGTTTGGTGAGATGTGCCAGCACGGTCAGTGGTTTTTTACGAATGAGCGCAATACAGATAGTGGTGTCCAGCACATAGCGCATAGGAGCTCCGTATTATTCGAAAGCGCTTTCCCGTTCGTCAACGGGTGGCTGAATACGCTCATCCATAAAATCATCAGAAAAAAGCGCCAGACTATCGATCATGGTCTGCCATGATTCGTGCTCTGGAATAAGGATGACGGCATTGCCCATCCGCTTGATATAGACTTTGGCACCGCGGAAGCGGTACTCCTTGGGGAGTCGTACCGCTTGGCTTTTTCCATTTTGAAAGAGCTTTGCACTGTCCATCGTGACCTCCCAGACGGTAAAGTATATATTTAAAGTATACACTATCCTTTAAAGAAGGCAAGTGCCAACTTCGGCAGGGGTCATCGCACACCGTACCACCCTGGCGCTGACACAGGACATCATGGGCTGCCCCCACCGCGATGTGGCATCCCAGGCGTTCATAGAACCCCTATGCTACAATGAGGCTCGTACCATGTGCCGGCACATCAGCTACCTCATGCATGTGCCAGGAATGGGCAGTGGCCCTTATCAATGAGGTGCCTATGAGCGAACGATTAAGCCTCGAACTTCCGGACACCCTGGTGCGGAGTGCGCGTGCGGTGGCAACACAGACCAACCGACGTCTCGAAGAGGTGTTGCTCGAATGGCTCGATCGGGCTGCCGCTGAGATACCGGTTGATCAGCTTCCTGATGATCAGGTGCTTACCTTGCGCGATCTACAGATGACTGACGTGGAACAGCGTGAATTGAGCGATCTGCTGGCGAAACAACGGGAAGGGCTACTCACCGAGACCGGTCGCCGCCAACTTGACCTGCTGATGCGCCACTATCGCAGCGGCATGGTGCGCAAGGCGCAGGCAATCAAAGTTGCGGTGGAGCGCGGCCTCCTGCCTCCCCTGAGCAATTGAGATGACACGACGTGTCGTTCCCGCAGCGCTTGCTCAGCGTGTCCGCACCGCAGCGAGCAACCGCTGTGGCTACTGCTTGAGCCCGCAACACCTGGTGATGGCCCGACTGGAGATTGAGCATCTTGTGCCCCTTGCCAAAGGCGGAACCGACGATGAGTCGAACCTCTGGCTGGCATGCCCGATCTGCAATGCTCATAAGAGCGACAAGACGCACGCGCTCGATCCAGAGACTGGCGCGCTCGCCACGCTGTTCAACCCGCGTGAACAGACCTGGGCCGAGCATTTCCAATGGATTGATGGTGGCCTGCGCATCGCGGGCGTGACTGCCATTGGACGTGCGACCGTCAGCGCTCTGCACCTCAGTGATGACCCGGATGCCATTGAGGTGCGGAGCTACTGGATGTTGGCGGGGTGGCATCCGCCGCAAGAATAGCTTCCCTCTGCAACAATGAGGCTCAGCGCGCCGGCAGCGAGCAGGCTGCTGCACTATCAGCTGGACCATGGTGCGTATGGTGAGCCCGCCGTGTACGCGGAAGATCAGACGATCAGCCTGCTGTATCTACCCGACCTGCCGCTGCGGATCGCGGCGCTCTTCGTCGGCGCAGCGGATACGACGTTGTGACGCCGTACAACCCGCGCATCCTGTGTAGCCAACATGTAGCCAATGTAGCCAACATGTAGCCAAAAGGCCTGCAGCAGCGCGAGGGCATGGAGCTTCTGGAGCCACTGGGCATCGTTCCAATCGCTCTTGCGTCCGGGGACGATCTTGGGTGACGAGCGTTGACCAGATAGGGCACCAGGCCGCGCGCCTCAAGCAACTCGAAGATGGGAATCCAGTACACCCCGGTCGTCATCCTCAGGGGCCTGCCGCCCGCCGCGAACCACCCCAATCGGCCTGACGCGGATATCCATCGTGCACCTCCTCGCACGCGAGCGGATACCGACGACCAGCCCGCGCACGTCGAGGCAGGACACTCCTGATCAGGGTCAGACTGGCGAGGCCAATGGATATTGGCGCTGAGGAGATTGTCGTCGCGGTCCCGCCCGACCGGGCCGCGCAGCCCGTGCGTGCCTTTCGCACCTTCACCCCCGATCTGCACGCATTGGCTGCCTGGCTTGAAGCCTGTGGGATCGATACGGTCGCGATGGAGTCGACCGGGGTGTACTGGATTCCCATCTTCGAGTTGCTTGAGGCGCGCGGCCTGGTGCCCTATCTGGTCAACGCTCGTCACCCAAGATCGTCCCCGGACGCAAGAGCGATTGGAACGACTTCACCACGGCCGGTTGATGTGCTACGATCCGTCATGCGCTCCTCCGAAGTCAGTATGAGCGGTTGTGATAGACAGATCGTACCGTCTTTGTGAGGAGCGCTCAACTCGCTGTCAACTCATGCCTGCACCCGACCATCGCCATGAAAGAGGCCCACTGATGCCGACCCAATCCATTGTTATCGT
>JBAXES010000009.1:0-21976 GCA_037140315.1 Chloroflexales bacterium | reverse complement strand
TGGCGCGGGCGCGACACCGGGAGGAAGACCGGGCCGGCCCAGGTCTCCATGACAGAGGCCGTCGGCGCACGCGGCTGCCCCAGCTGCGCCCGCAGCGCCGACTGACCGCAGTGGCGCACCTCCATCCGCGGCGCCGTCGTATCGACCGCAACCTCACGATGCAGGTAGGGTGTCTGAAACAGGGCGCGCTCGGCCCAGGCCAAGATGGGCGAGGAGTTGCAGGCGTAGGCCAGATAAAAGCTGTCGGCCTGTGTGAGATCGGCACCCGTAGTGGTCGCGACGGTCACAATCAGCTCGCGGAAGCGCAGCCCCTGCCAGACCAGGGCGGTGGCGTTGATGATCACATGGGCGGCGTCGGTGGTGGTCGCCGGCTGGAGCCCCAGCGGCTGGAGCCAGGTCTGCCAGCAGTCACGGTCGGCCGTGCCGTAGATGGCCACCTCGCGCACGTTGAGGATCTGGGCGGTATAGCGGATACGGTCGGGGGGCGTGAACGGGCGCATGCGTGATCTCCTGATTCAGCAGCATCGCTTCCTGATGACGATGGGGTTCCCAACACCGCTTACCGCCTAGCCCTCAAGATGGCTCCCGCAGCCAGCGCTGGATCTGCTCGGGGGTGAGGTTCCCGCCGCAGAGCACGGTCGCTACCCGCCGACCGGCGAAGCGCGCCGGCTGCTCCAGGATTGCGGCGACCCCCGCCGCCCCCGAGGGCTCGACCACCAGGCCCAGGTGCTGGTGCAGCAGGCGCATCCCCTGCACCAGCGACTCCTCGCCCACCTGCACCACGTCGTCGACCGTGCCCTGCATGTCGGCGAGCACCTCGGGGATAGGCACGCGCACGGCGATGCCATCGGCGATGGTCTGGGCCTGCGCGGTGCTGACCGCCCGACCGGCTCGCCAGGACTCGGCCATGGCCGGCGCCCCAGCTGCCACCACCCCGATCACCTGGGTCTGCGGCGCGTGGGCTTTTACCCAGCGCCCCACGCCGGTCAGCAGCGCGCCGTTGCCTAGCGCCACCAGGATGGCATCAATTGGCTCCGGCCAGCCCAGTAGTTCCAGGCCGATCGTGCCGGCGCCCTCGCCCGTCTCGGGGGCCAGGCTGTCCTCGACCAGGCGGGCGCCGGTCATCTCCGCCACCCGCCGGGCCTCCGCCTTGGCCGCGTCGAAGTCCGCCCCGTGCAGGCGCACCTCCGCGCCCAGGGCGCGCATACGCTCCAGCTTGAGCGGGTTGGCGTGGACGCTGGCGTAGACGATCACCTGGATCCCGCGCGCCCGGCCGGCGTAGGCCATGGCCTGGCCGAGGTTGCCCGCGCTGGCACAGATCACGCTGCTGCCGACGGGCAGCTGGGCGAGCAGGTAGGAGGCGCTCCGGCCCTTGAACGAACGGATGGGATTGACCGTCTCGACCTTGACCACCAGCTGGCAGCCGAGGGTGGGCTCCAGCGCGTCGGCGCAAAACTGCGGCGTGTGCAGGAAGACCGGGTCGATGATCGTCATCGCCGCAGCGATGTGGTCGAGTGAGAGGCGGTGTTGCATCGCAGCATCCCCAAGTGATGTAATCGCAGTCAAGGCGACGACGATTTCGATGACTAATCGCCTTCCGAACTAGTCCGCGGAAGGGTTCTCCTTCGACTTGTACCTCTCCGCAGAGCCTTAGCGTGCTTCCCTTTTGTTGGCCCAGATTGCGACATGCCAATGTCAGGCAGCGCTGTATTCAAGACGAAGGCGTGTATCACCGCATGGCTTTCGGTGCTCTCAGCTGCTTGTTGCTCAAAGAGCGACCGGGCAGCTGGAAGATCCAACTGCGGTGCGTCACCTTTCCGGTAGTCGCGGTCATCCCAGGCTGTGCAGTTGAACCAGCCAACCAAGTAGAGCCCAAAGCTGCTTCGGTACTCCCGAAGGTAGCGGTCGCACAGCTGGATCTTCATCGCCTCCTGTAGCTGGCGATTCCAGCATCCCTTGGTCTCGATAATCACGGTGATGCGATCATGATCATTGCTGGCCGCTCCCTTGAGAATGGCATCGACCTTGATGTCGGTGCGTTCACCCGGGGTTCCGCCACCACCGCGCTGGATCTCAACCTCACGGTTGATCACGATGTTCCGCTCGCGCAGGTCGCGTTGGAGGTGACGTTTGACGTAGTCCGACAGCCGATTCTCGTCTCTGGGGCGATAGGTGATTGGCGTTTCGCTGCTTTCGTTCCAGAGGTCGATCGCTCCCGGTGTCTCGCCCTGGAGCTCCTGCTCAAGCCGCTGGAGCGACTCGATGATGACATCCAACAGCTGTTCGCCGCTGTCGATGAGGCGGGCGTCGCGATGCTGCGTGAGGGCGAGCAGCTCCGCCGGCGTGTGTGGCACCCAGCTCTCTCGTCGGGCGATAGCCTGTGCTTCAAGCAGAATCCAGCGCAGCCAGTGGAGTTCTGGGAGGGCGGCGACGATGCGTTGGATGGCCGCGACTGCGGCCGCTGTCCCCTTGTGCTTAAGAATCTGTAGGAGCTGATCGCGCCACTGGATAACCTCCTCACGTGGGGTGACTGCGTAAAACCCAACGGTGTCGTCGTCGGGCTGCGGATCCTCGTGGTGAGGGAACTGCTGCACCATCCAGATGTAGAGGTTAGCTAGGGCATCCTCGGGGAGTTGTGAGCCGATATGTCCCGCGAGGCGGTCGTAGCCAGCAACCGAGAGGATGAGCTCGCGCCCAAATTGTGGGTCGCTGGTGATGATGGGCCAGAGAATTGACCATCCGGCACCATGTGCCCTCAGTATTAAAGCGCGGCCAACGGCAAGCGTTCGCCCGCGCTGCACCTCATCCTCTGCTATCGGCTGCGTCATCAGTTTCGCAACGAGAGCCTGAGCCTCAGGGGTGAGCGCTCGTTCAAGCAGCTCGCCCAGAATGCCTTCAAGGCTCGGAGCGTGCGCCTCGTGACTCGCAAGCCACGTCACCAGGGCGCTGGCTAATCGCTCATCCCAACAGTGTTCAAGCTTCTCAAGAGACGGACTGTGCCTACGCCGCTCGTCGTCGCTTATTACTCGAATAATCTCTGCGAGCGTCTCCTCGGGGCATAGGATATAGGCGAGCTTGATGAGCACACTCTGTACTCGCTGGCCTGTGTCACTGTTCATTCCCGGGTATCCCACGATGATCGGGATCCATCCACAAATGGTAGGCGATGGGATCTGCACCAGGACATCGCGATCCTCGTAGAGGAGGAGCAGCAGCGCTCGATACCCGGCAAATGATGGACGGTAGAGGATAAAGCCATCTTCCTTGCGCCACTGCTCCGGCGCATCACGCACCTCGCGAACGTACTGTGCTGCGGCACGTACAATGCGGGATCGCGTCGCCTCATCGGCAGCTTTCCAGCCAGGTAGTTCGCGCAGATCTGGCTGGAACTCCCCGTGATGTTCTTTACCTGCCGGATCATAACAAAGAAGCAGGTTCAGCCGCCACCAGGCGTTCATATTTCCCGCCTCAACGACATTGAGCAAGTTGAAGATCTCGTCAGGGGGTGGCGGTTGAATCGGGTGCTCTGCACGCTGGCGCTCAAATTCCTGCCAACGCTCGTGATCGGCCTTAAGTCGTACCGCTTCTTCCGAATCGAAGCGGATGAACCCAAAGACATGCTGGAGGCGTGCTGCGAGGTACCCATTCCGCTGCGCTACGTCATAAGCTCGGTTGTTCTGGGCTGGATCATCCAGATTGAATACACGTGCAGCGATGGTTGCCAGAGCAGTCTGAAGTTCTGGCTCCTGGGCCTGCTCCAACTGCTCGATCAGCCACGCAAAATCAGACGACAGGATGATCGGCGGCTGATTGTAAATGAGCAAGGTGACTTCTTTTCCGGAGGCCATCAGTCGAGGCAGGAGGACATTGAATAAGCTGCGCCGTCGGGCCGAGTTCTGATACCAGTTCTGGTAGATCGCCTGTAGCCCCTGGTTCTGGTTGTCGCGCCCCAAGCCCATATCGTCATGGCGAAAAATGGGCGCGTGGTGTTCCATCCGCGTTTGGGCAACTGCGGCGAAACCGGCCAGGACGTCTGGCTCATTCAGGTGGTGCCATGCCAGTTCCATAATCTCATCCACAAGGCTGTTCAGGGTGCGGAGATCCGGGCCGACAGCGTGCTGTGTGGCCCACTGCAAGGCGACCGGAAGATGGATCGGCTTGAGGTGTTGTGTACAGTGGCTAACGAGGAAAGACTTATAGCTACCGTACAGGTTCTCGCGCTGCGGTTGCTGGAGGGATGCAAAGAGCTCCTCTGCTATCAGATGCTCTGGCCAGGTTGCTAACAGACCACACCCTCGCAGTTCGTCATCGGGATCTTCACCTGCGGTATCAAAGGCAAGCGGCTTGAGTCGCAGTCTTGTTCTTGCATCACCAATCCGTACCAGCGCCCAGGCAGCTTGAATTCGCACCTGATACGATTCGAGCGGATTGAGCGCAATGTCGGCGAGATCGCCCTGGAGATCGCGCTGATCGCAGGCTTCAGTGATATCGATCGCCACACGGCGAACCAGCAGTCCCTTTGTGTGATCGAGGATGTAGGGGCGTAGCTGAGCGGCTATCTGCGGGTAGACGAGGCGACGGTAGCGCTGATTGAAGCGACTATCGCTATCAAAGAGGCGTTCCTGGTCAAATAATTCGAGTAAAGCCACGACAAGCGCTGCCCGGTCTTCCGGATCAGCTCTAGCGACATCGCTGCGGAGGAGTACTTCAGGATCGCAGTCCATGATCGCGCGAAAGAGATCGATGCGCCTCCCTGCTGCCCAGGCTGCGGTCTCATAAAGTTGTGGAATGAGCTGCTTGCCAGGGTCTTCGGGATGTACCAGCAGGCTCATGCACTGTGCAAGCGGCACGCCCCGGTGATGGAGATATTGCGCCGCCAGAAACTCAGCATAGGTCTGATGCGACCAGATCACTTCATCTGGGCCGCGGGCCGTGAACAGGCCGGTGGTCAGTGCCTCCTTGAACACCGCCTTGTTGGTCAGTGATGCTGTGTCTTCTGTCCCTGCAAGCTCATCGAGCGAGAGCGTCCAAGGCTGCTCGACACCAGTTGCCGGGCCTGTCCAGATCATCGGCCGATTGGCGAACACTGAGAGAAATGCGATTCGCTCGGCAGCACGCAGACGATCCTCGACCGTAAATGCTCCGGTGAAACCGGCATCACGGCGGGTTCGATTGTGCTCATCACAGAGTCGGCGGCAACCCTGGGCATAAAGTTCCGCCTGACGGGTGGGGAACTGCTGGCCCTGACTCTCATACGAGCGCAGGAGAAAGTCGAGGGTGATTGGCTTGATAGCGAGTGGTACTGCACCCGCACGATTCACTTCCTCAAGAAAGACCTGAGAATCACACCCATGCGCCTCAGCCGCGACCGCTACATCAATGCGCCGCAGCGGTGCCAGCGTGAAGATCCCAACGGCCCCTGGCCAGCGATCCTGGAGCGCCTGTTCGAGTTCTGAGCTCCACTCAGCCGTGCGGCATGTGATCCGAAGCCGGAGTCGCTCAGCCGGGCAGGTGCGGAATTCTGCGGCGAGCAGTGCGGTAACCGTCTTGATGTTCAGCCGACACTCATCAAGGCTATCGAGGAAGAGATAGAGCCGATGTGACCCGCCAAGCCACTCCCGATAGACAGGGTTGCCAAAGATCTTCTGATAGAGAAGGGCATCTGTCTGAAAGACCCCAAGGCTGTAGAAAAGATAGGCGTCGCCCGATGTGGTGGCCTGCTGCTGTGTCTCCCTGGCATGCGCGCTGAGCACGGTTGTCTTGCCCATTCCAGGTTCGCCGAGCAGTACCATGCATGGGCTATCCGCAAGCGATTCGAGCAGTGCCAGCCCAGGATTGTAGGCAGCTCCAAGTGGCCCTTCGGGATCGGCGAGGTAGCCACGCTGGTCGAGGTGCATGACCGTATCGTGTGGCACCCAGAAGCGCAGCCAGTTGTAGCGAGGTTGTTGATGCATAGCCGAACTACACTTGCCGCAGCACGCCTCGGGCGATCATTTGATCGAACTGCGCGCCAACGCGTTGGGGGATCTCACCGCCGCTGATCATCACGCCCAGCTCCATGTTGCGGTTCATCGCGGCCCCGGTCAGGTTCGCGCTGGACAGAAAGAGCATACGCCGGTCGGCGAGGGCGCACTTGACGTGCATCAGCCCCATCCGTCCGGTCGCATCCACGGGCCGCGTCGCCTGCGGCCAGAGGTAGATCGTACTACGCTGGGCGATGTCGCCGAGGGCCTGGATCGTGTCGTAGGCCATCAGTGAGCCATCGGCCTCGTAGCGCTCGACGATCATGGTTAGCATGACGCCCTGGCTGAGTGCCGCTTCGAGCGCCGCAATGATCGCCGGGGTAGGGTGAACCGCGAAGCTGACCAGCAGGAGCCGCTGCTGCGCGGCCTCAATGACCTCAATGAGGGCCTGATCGGTGCGGCGCAGTGCCACACTGGGCACAACCGGGCCGGACCAGAGTACCTCCAGGTGCTGTTCCGCCCGGAGCTGGCTTGCGGTCGCCACGGCTGCGCGGAGCGCTGCCGCGAGGGCGGCAGGGCTCAGGTCGCCGCTCACGGGCTGCCACGCGTCGAGAATCGCGGTCGCCCGCGCCCGCAACTGGGCAGGAACGGTGGTGCTCAGCAGCGCGCTCCGGGCGTGGCGGTGGGTGCTCCAGTCGAGCCGCGCGATGGTCGCGGCCAGCGTGTGGACGGTCTCGGGGGCGGCCTCGCCAACGAGGCGGGCGATGGCCAGGCTCAGCTCGTCGTGCGCGTCGCTCACTGTGGCACCGTGAAGAAGGCCAGGTCGGGCTGGCTCAGTGTCGGCACCATCATCGCCCGGTCGAGGTACTTGTTGCCTCGCTCGCACGAGGTCTCCGGGGCGAAGAGGCACGCGTGGCAGGCTGCACCGTGGATGGCAAGCCCGTGGTTGTCGGGGGCGTGTTCGGCGCAAAGCGGGTCGGAGGTACAGAAGGCGGCGTCGAAAAGTGCGGCGGTGAGGTGGCGATTCAGCGCCTCCGGCTCGCCCATCGTCACCAGGCCACCCAGCGTGCCCTCGCTGTCAGTGGCGGCGGTGTAGATCAGGATTCCAGCCATCGGATCGGGGCGGCGCGGGTGCTCAAACGGGTTGCGGGCGTAGATGCGCTCGCGCAGGCTCGCTGCAGTGTAGCCGCACTCCAGCACCAGCTGCCGCATCAGTACGTGAGCGAAGGTGTGCAGCAGCACGTAGCGTGCGCCGGGGTAGTGCTCGCTCGGCGGCGTCAGCCCACGGGCCGCCCGCCAGGCCCGGTGCGCGTCAAGAAAGACGGCGTCGCGCTGGGTGATGGCGGGCTGTTGGAGCCACGTCTGGATCGCCTGCTCGTGGAACTGGATGAACAAGCCCTCGCCGCGTACCTCCGCCGCCGGCACCCAGCTCGGGTCGCGGCGGGATAGGCGCATGCGGCGCGGCTTCACCGCATCGGGGGTGTCACCGTACTCGCCGGGCGCGTCGATACGGGTGAACCCGATCAAGGCGCGCACCTCGCGCAGCCGCTCCACCAGCACCACGCGCGCGATCTCCGCGTGAAAGCCGCGTGGCACATCTACCTCACGCAGCTGGAAATCGCGGGTCGGCGTGTGCTGCTGGGGCCGCGAGAAGAGCCGCCACTCGGGCGTCTTCAGGTCGGCTGGGTCATCGACCTCGCCGGAGGTGTCGCGCTGCCGCTTGCGCTCGACGGCGGCCCAGAGGTCGGCGCTGGGCACGCCGCGAAAGTCGCTGAAGGCGTCGGGGAACTTGCGCCGGTCGCGCTCCAGGGTCGCGAGGTCGGGGGTGTCCTCGAAGAGATTCCAGCGCTGCTCGACCACCTGGTCGATGCGGTTCTCGGCGGTCGGCACAGCCAGGGCCGTGAGCACAGCGGCGAACCAGAGGTTTGAGGCACCGAGCAGGATGGGCCGCAGCCGACAGTCGCAGGGTCGCTCCTCGAAGTCACGCAGGTGCGGACGGCGTCCCCGGCAGCGCGGCAACTGGGCGCGGGCCTTCTCGCCGAAGGCGTCGGAGAGGGGCCGTGCGGGCATGTCGCAACCCTCGCCCTCGCACGCAACCCAGATGTCGCGGGCTTCGCCAGCCGGCGAGCGCTCGGTCAGGGTCAGGTGCGGGTGCTTACAGGGTGGCTGGCCCCGGTGAACGAACTCCAACCAGGGGAAGTCGTCGAGGTGACCATTTTCGCAGGCCACCAGGAAGCGCGCCGGAACGACCTGCGGGACGACCTTCACCTTGGGTGCCTCCGCGCCGGACGCGCGACGCCGTGGCCCTGGACAGGTCAGGTGAACCACCTTCGCCCGCTCGGCGTGAACGTGATCGCCGCGCAGCTCGAAGATGCCATCGCTCCACGGGGCGATCTGATCACACACCGGGCAGGAGAACCAGCGCGGGAAGAGGTTGACCGGGACGCCGATGCGGGCCTCGGGCGCGTCGGTGGCGATCATCGCCTGGCCGGGTGGCAGCATCGGCGGGGTGTACATGCGCTCGACCTGCGGCCCGATCTGGTTACGAATGGCGCGGAGGAGCCGCTCCTCCACGACTACGCGCGCCTCGTTGCTGCGCACATGCCAGTCGTCGAGTCCGGTGACCGCGACCGAGAGGTTCGGCAGGTCGATCAGCGCCCCGACCCCGTAGCTGAAGATCGTCTGGCTGGGGCGTACCTCGCCCACCTTGCGGGTCTTGATCGGGTTCATGACTCGTCCTCCCCGGTCGGGTCGTCGTCCTCGGACTCAGGTTCATCCGGCGGCGTAGCCACGCCCGCGAAGGTCCAGGGGTGACGATCCTCGCCGTCGTTGCCGTGGTCATGGATGACAAGGTTGGCAGTCTGCTCGACATCACGCAGCGAGTTGAGACAGGTGAACAATCCCCAGTCCTCGCTCTCGTCAGGCTGGGTGAGCAGCCCAACGCTCCCGTTCCGCTCGTCTTTGCGGTAGCTCAGCCGCGTGGTACGCAGCGTATTCCGCAGGCGCTCCCACTCCTCCAGCCGCTGGGTCACGCTGCGGGTGGTCAGGTCGGCGGCGCGCAGGTCGCCCACCGCCTCGGCGCGGCGCTGCATGATCGCCAGGGCCTGGGTGACCCGATCATGATCCTTGCGGTAGTCGTGGGCTGCGCCGTTGCCGTTCAGCTCCAGGTCGCCCAAGCGGATGAGCGCCGTCAGCACGCCGGTCAACCCCCGGTCGAGCGCGCGCGCCGAGAAGGGAGTCACGGAGAGCGCCTCGACGTACTGGTAGAACGTGGCGTGATAGTGGCCAAAGCGCTCGTAGTGGCTCATATCGCGCGGGCGCGCCCAGTTGTAGACCGTGCAGACCAGCCCCGGCGTGGTTCGCCCGACACGGCTGGTCGCCTGAATGTACTCGGCAGTGGCTTTGGGCTGGTTCGATACAACCATCAGCCCCAGCCGACTCACATCAACGCCAACCGAGATCATGTTCGTGGCGAGCAGGACATCGACCGGGGCGCGGGTGCGCCTCGGTGTCCCGGCACCTTCGCCCTTCGTTGGCAGTTCCTTCGGGCCGAAGCGCAGTTCGAGCCGGTCGAGGACGCGCGGGATGTCCGCCGCGCTCAGGCGCGAGGTCAGCTCCTGCACCGAGGTCAGATCGGGGTTGCTGTGCTGGCGCAGATAGCGACGGGCCAGGCCGCGCCGATCCATGCGGCTCAGCCGGGCGCTGACCGAGTCATCTACCGAGCGCCGCATCGCCGCCAGGTCGCGCAGGGCGTTAAAGTAGCCGACCAGGGTCATCCAGGGGTCAGCGTCCTCCCCGTCGCTGCCCTCGTAGCGCTGCTGCGCCGCTGCGAGCAGGGCGACATAGACCTGGATAAGCAGGGCGCGGTGGCGCAGGCCCGGCGAGCAGATGCCCAGGTAGACCCGGCCAGGATAGGCTGGCCCCGGCGGGCGCTGGCGAGCGAAGAAGGAGTCCTCGATGTCGAGGCCCTGGGGCGGGAAGATCTCAACCGCGCGCCAGAACAGCCCATGAATCTGGTCGCCTGCACGCCGAATCGTGGCGGTCGAGGCGATCACCTTGGGCCGCACGGTGACGCCCTGATGCTGCCAGGAGGAGAGGTGATCGACCGCCGTCTCGTACAGACCAACGAGCGTGCCGAGTGGCCCGCTGATCAGGTGCAGCTCATCCTGGATGATCAGGTCGGGCGGGCGGAGCGGGCCGGCCTCGACGGTGCGGGCCGGGCCGAGGCCGTAGCGCGCGCTGGCCGGGTGGCTATCCTTGTCCTCGATGTCGGGCGAGCGGAAGCCGTGGCGCTGGCAGCGACCGCGCACCTTGCCGAAGAGCATCGCCGTCTTACCATTCCAGGGCATCTGGGCGAACTTATCGACGGTGGCGATGAGCAGGGCCGGGAGGCGGCGGTAAATGTCGTCGTCCACCACCATCACCGGCAGCCCCTCGCCAGGCGACGTGGCGCGGTTAAACAGGCAGTCGCCCATCAGGCTGCCACAGTAGGTGAGGACGCGCCCCAGACCGGCTGGGGCGGGCTGCGGGTCGAGGTGGATGCCCGCCGTAATCGGCGTGCCGCACCACGGGCAGCTGGTGAGCTGATGCGGTGTGCCGCTGCCCGGCGCGTCGCCGGCGCGGTAGTCCTTGATCGCGCGCTCGGCGTCACTCACCGTGTTCGGGGTGGCCCGCCCGCCGACCCAAAGGCCGAGGCGGATCGGCTCATCGCCCCAGCGCTCGGGTGCCTCCCGGCGGATGACCTCGCAGGCGCAGATCAGGGCGGCGGCGCGCTGGAATTGCTGGAGGGTGAGTAGGCGCAGGGTGTAGCGCATCAGCACGGCCACGCCAAACTGGCCGTGGTCGAAGGCACCAATCGCGCCCTGGAGCCGGCGGATCGCGATGGTGTAGGCGGTGAGGCCCAGATAGGCTTCGGTCTTGCCGCCGCCGGTGGGGAACCAGAGCAGGTCGGCCAGGTTCTCGGCGGGATTACCGCCGGCGGGCACCGCGCGCTCGGGGTGGGTCACCTCGGTGAGCGATGGGAGGTTCAGCAGGATGAAGCCGAGTTGGAACGGTCGCCAGCTGTGGTAGGTCGGCTGCTCGTAGTGCTCCAGCGGCTGCGCCGCCCCGCGCCGCACCCCGGCGGCGAAGAGCGAGTGGACGCGCTGGAGGTACATCGCCCGGTTGGCGAAGCGGAACGCCTCGGCAGCCTGCGAGTTGGCGTCCAGGAGTGCCAGCCCAGCGCGCATGCGGCCAAGGGCGACGCGGCAGCGCCGGAGCGCCTCGGGCGCCACATCAGCGTAGGGCGTCAGGTCATCCGCTTGCGACTCGATGCGCTGCTCCTGGCGAGCAATCCAGGTGGCGTAATCATCCAGCAGCGGGCCAATCGCCGCCGTAAATCCGCTGTCTGGCAGCTCGCCGAGGCGGCGCATGTCGAAGACGACCTGTGCCAGCGAGGGGTGGTCGGTGCGCAGCTCCGGCGGGTCCTCCATGCTGACAGCGGTAGTCTGCGGCACCTCGTGGCGTGGGATGACGGCGGTGCGCAGCTCGCGGGCGCGGTCGAAGCGCTCTGGGTCGCGCGTCGCCTCCACGGCCACGCCGTGGCCAACCGCGAACTCGACACGACGCCGGTAGAGCATCGCCATCAGGCGATCCTCGGGGTCGCGGACGAGCGGGGCCACCTGACGACGCTGGAAGATCGCCGCGCCGTCGGGCGAGTCGATGATCAGCTCGGGCTGATAGATCGAGGCCGAGTCTTTCGGCTTGGTCTTTGGGTCTTCCTCGTTGACCAGGAAGAGCGAGACGACGCGCGTGTCACCGAAGGTGCGCACCGTGCCCTGGACATACACCCGCTGATCGGGCACCGGATGCCAGCTCAGTTCCGTGCCGTCGAGCGATAGGGAGTGTGCGGGAGGGTCGAACTGCTGGCGCTGCCAGACCCGCCGGTAGCCGCCGTCCTTCTTCTGAAAGCGCGGCTCACGCACGGTGATGAGCTTGTAGCGGCCCCAGCGGGCGCGCACCTGGAGCGCAGTAGCCTCGGGGGCGACGGTGAAGCTGAGCCCAATCGAGGAGGGCTGCATGGTCATCGCGGCCTTGGCGGGCTTGCCCTCGGCCACCCCATCTTCGCTCTGGAGACCGACGCCCGCGTCGGCCTCGGTCTCCTCAGCGCCCTTACGGGCGTCGCGCGGGGCGAGCATGCCCACCAGGTAGCGCCCACGCACGTTCTGCTCATCGACGATCTCGTCCTCGCCATCCGCCGGGCCGAGCAGGTCGCCGACCATCGCGGCGATCAGGGCCTCGCGGATAGCGAAGGATGTTGGGGATGATGTCATCGGCACCTCAATGCTGACGAGGATAATGTACGCTGTGTATTGCGCTCATTACGTTGACGAGGCATAGGTTTACTTCATTTACTTTGAGACGGTGAAGGGCGTTTTCGACCGGTCACACGCCAAGCGACAAAGAAAACAGCCGCTGTCAGCATGCCGAGCAATACCAGAGGGAGGGCAAACAGAAATGTATTCGTATCACTATGCGCTTGTCCCTGCCTGACTCCTGGCAGCAACACCGAAGAGCGGCGCACGAACGTGTTAGCTTCTATTGGTTTCAAAGCAATTGCTCCTGACATCTCCTCCAGCCGATTGATGTAGTCTGCTGGATCTTGAAATCTCGTATCGACATACACGACCTCGAAATTGTTTTTAGATATATCTATTGTATCATTTACATCAATTAAAACATGAGATATTACTACGGTTTTTAAATATGTATTATTCGGTAGTGGATTGGTATAGATAAGATCGCTACGTTCGATGGATTGACCCGCAAGTATGTTCCGTAGGGTAACTGCCGATTGTAGCTCTGCAAAGGTTGAAATATTTTCTGTCTCATCAAACTCATTCATAGGAATCTGGACGACTTCGAGCAACTCCTCGCCATTCAGTGGGGTGCCTGATCGAATATCGACCCGTGCTCTGATGATATCTGTCGGTGGCACTTCGGTCGGTAACATCCTAGCTTGAGTGTCAAATGTGCTTGCCGCTGGTCGCTCTGGAAGAAGTGTGCGACCCAACCCCATCACCAAGATGCCCATAATGAGTCCTATCGAGACAAAGGCAAGCAACATCCCCGCTTGATACACGTGCTGGAGCCAGCGAATTGTGGGTGCGCGCGTCACTCTTCTGGCTTCTCGACCAAGCAATCTGCCACAAAGACCGATCAGGCCGAGGCAGATTAGACTTATAGCGCTCAATACAGCTATCTCGATGGCTATGTTGTTCTTTTCAGAGGCATTCTCGACTGTGGTGTTTCCAGCTATGGTCTTTACGATATTCGTGTACGATCTGGAGCCAGTGGGAAGTACTGGCATTGTCGCGGTGTCGAGATCGTTGAGCGTTAGGGGTTGCCCGGCTGTGAGATCACGTGTAGTGCGTGCGCCGTAGACAGCGATCAGATTGGTAAAAGTTTGCGCACGATGAGCCGGATCGTCGGCGGAAAGTGTACGTACTTCAAGCAAGTGCTCGGTGTCAGTCAAGATGGCTCCGGCAGGAATATCAACACGTGCAACCAGCGTGTCGTAGCCAAGGCCAACGTTGGCCCGTGTAATTACATCCCCGGCAGCAATCGGGCGTTGTGTCTGCCGTCCAATAAGCGACGAGAGGTCAGTGATATGACGGGTCGGATCATACTCGGTAGCTGAAATCACACGTAGCTCAATCAGCGTTGTCTGGTCAGGAATGTCCATATGCGCTGACATGTTTACCCGTGCAGTGGCGACAGCAACACAATCTTGTTGGTCGGTCAAGGTCAGAATAGGGTTTGAGGCACAACCAAACCCATCGGGTTCCATCAGACTATCCTGGGTAATAACTTCACCTGCGACGATAGGTCGGACAGCTATTCGCCCTTGAACCTGTCTAATCCGTGAAAGATACCCCTTAGGTAGATTATCAGAATCTGGGTAGCGCGCGATTTCAAGCATCGCACTGTCGCTTATGACCGTGCTGGCAGAAATATCAACTCGCGCCCGAACGATATCAATCTCTGGTGCCTTCTCTTCAATTGACGGTGCCTCTGACGGTGCCTCAAATCTACTTAGCGATGGAAAGAAACTTGCAGGGACAATGTCGGTAAGTATAAGGGTTGTTGCTAATACAACACCGATGATCAGCCCCACCCAGCTGCGGCCTAGACGCAGCGCTGATTCGACACGCAAGATAAATTGGATTGCCGTCCAGAGACTACCACCCAGCAGAAAGCCAATCAGGCTGGCGTACATAATTACTGTCGCCAAGGGAAGGGTTTTTATTAATCCGAACACTACCACCGCACCAATAATGATCGTAGCGATCACCAGATTGAGCGGAAAACTGATAACCCAGCGAAAGCCAAGCCTGATCGCGCTGGCAAGAGGTTGCTGCCGCTGTTGCATGCCTCTCCGCTCGGCGCGGGCGAAGATGAAGCTGATATATGCGAGGGTGATCAGAACTAGCCCTCCCGTTAACCCGCTGGTCGTTATGCCAAAACCGCCAACTAATGTCATCCCCGCAGAGCTAACCGCAATGGCTCCAAGTATGCCGGTGCCAATAAATAGGAGCCACACCCGCCACCATGCAAGAGGTTGTGCAACTGCTGCTGGTGCTGTTGGAATATCGATGAGGCTCGCTTCCTCAATTGTGATCGGCTCATCTACCTCCTCAGTAAGCATCCCTGCGTACTCTGGGCCGGCAAAATACTCCAGCACCGTACGATGGACAAAGATATAGCTACCACCGACCTTGCGCAGCAGCAGGCGATCAGCGGCAACATCGAGAAAGCCTGCGATATTCCAGGGGAGGTGGCCACGACTCCAGAGCACGATACGCAAGGCCAGATGCGAGAGGACGGCATATCCGCCATAGGCCAGGCCACTGATTAGGCCGCCGATTAGGCCCATGAAGAGGATTGATGACCAACCTCTGTCAGGCACGTCAGTCTGGCCCATCGTGAGGAGCGTGATGCCTAAACGACTAATAATTGGCCCAATCATCCCAAGACTGACTAAGCCAATGAGGGCACTGAGCAATGCGCTGCGGAATGATCGGCGGATACCCTGGTTTGGCTGAGTATGGGCCGAGAGGTCGGCCCCTGAGAGACCACCGATGATCCCCAGGCACACACCAAGGCCAGTCGTTGTGAGGACACTGGTGATTAATATAAGCCACGGAATAATAAACCAAGGAGTACTACTTTCAGGTTGATCTACACTGGTTATTTTTAAAACAATAATCCCTATGCTTGTTGCTATACCTGCGGCAATGCCATACGTCAATCCGCTGACGCTCCCACGAACTGCGGCCAGGCGTGCATGATCACTCGACCAGCGCAAGCTTTCGACAACGGTTACTCTGCGTGGCCTCAGGCTCGGGATGCCAAGCAACGCCCCGGCAAGTGCGCCGAGCAGACCGTATATTGGCCCCAAGAACAATCCGACACCAGGAATCATCTCTAGCAAGCTCTGGTCTCGGTATAGGATGGCACCAATGGTGATGATTAGGCTTGGCAGCATATATCCCAGTAGGATTCCACCAATCGTCGCATAGGCCGCACTTCGCAGCAGACTAGGGCCGCGCACGGCAGGGTTGCTCTGTTGCTGAAAGGTGCCACCGAAGAGGCCAACGATGATCGCCGCAATCAGGCCCATAAGTAGTTCGTCATACCAACCGGTCGCAGCGCCGATGACCCAAAGGCTACATCCGATGAGCGTGGCCCACCCGACTCGGTCGAGCAGCGTGTAAGCTCTGCGCTCGAATGCCGTGGGCAGCCACTCGGGTTGAATCTGCTCGATTACGAAGCTGCTCTGCCCCTGCTGGGCCATACTATGAGCCAGCCACGACAGCCATGCACGCATACGGGGAGTCGGGTAGCGTTGGTGTTCACCTTTCCGTGCCAGCATACGCTCGACGTAGGTCTCGAAGAGCCGCCGCTGCTGGGCGGCCAGCCCATCCGACTGATTGTGCTGAACCTGTGATCCTTCATTGTAGGTCAGCAGCATAATACTGAGCATCAGCGGCGAGGCTGCTAGTTTCCGGCTGGTCGGGTCATCGAGCAGGCGCTGCCGCAACTCCGGTAAACGGCCAGAACTCGCGATATGCTGGTCGATCTGGGCTTCGGTCAGGGGGAGCAGCGCAATCGCGCCCGCGAGCCGCAGGCGCTCGCCGATTGCCTCGTAGTCTGCGGTGCGGCTACAAACCACTAGTGGCGTCGTGCCATGATCGCCCCGATACTGATTGATCGCTTGTGCGCAGGCCAGCCGGTGTTCACGCTGAACTTCATCGAGTCCGTCGAGCAGTGGGAGAATCTGATCCTGCTCGACCCAGGAGCGCCCGAGCTGTGAGGGAATATCGTAGCGCTGATTCAGCTCGTCGATCAGCCACTCGGTGATCGGCGTGCGGTGCTGCGCCCACGAGGAGAGGTTGAATACTACCGGAATAGGTGCTGCTGGCGTTTGCTCGGCTGATAGGAGGAGTTGCCGTGCGAGGTTGAGCAGGATGGTTGTTTTGCCCGAGCCGGGGTCGCCTAAGATCAGCAACTCACCGCCGCACTCCGCGAACACATCGATCATCTGGGTTCCGGCTGGGAGCTGGTGCCGCTCCTGATCCGGGCGCTCAATCATCATTTGCCAGGGGTAGGCTGTTGCGTCGGGGCGCTGCTCCATGCCCAGATGGATCAGGGCAGATCGATAGAGTGACTGCTCAAATACCCCCTTGATCCAGAAGTCACGCACTTTCTGAATCATACGGGTGCGCTGACGGATCTCGATGCTCGGTGCGGCAAGTGCGGCTGAGTCGACTGGCGCTGTTTCGCTCCATATGCGCCCGTCGCGAACGCGCATATAGAGTGCCGGTACCCACCAGTCGGGTCGCGTGCGAACGGCTCCGCGCGCCGCAGCACAGGCCCGATCAATCTGCCCGTCGCGCCGCAGCTCGCTAAAAAACACCGGAAGGAAAATCGCGGCGGTCTCCATGGAGATGTAGCCCTGCATGGCGAGTACCGCCGGGATACCAGCGCGCACCAGGCGCGGGCCAATCGCGTTGAGCGGATCTTCCTGCGGGGCACCGGCGCTGGCGCAGCTAAGCAGCACAACCAACAACGGGCGCTCGGCAAGCTGGCTGATCTGCTGGGTGAGATCGCTCGCGCTGACTCGCTCAATACCCCCATCGGCGCTCTCAAGCCAGACAAACGGTTCGCCGCTGCGTAGGGTGCCGTGGGCCACTAGGTAGAGCAGATCGCAGCCTTGCCGCAGCTGCGCCATAATAGTTGGCAGGCTCGCCATAGCTGCGCCAACTGCCGCAGATAGCACCGTTATCTGCGTGCCCGCAAGTGCTTGTCGGGCGCGCTCAAGCTCTGCGCTGGCATTGATCGGGGCCAGATGATAATGCTCTAGTCCAGATGGGCTCGCGATGGCGATCAGGCTGCGCAGCTCGTGATAGGGTTTGAGCTGCACGATGCTCATATCCTGGCTGTCCAGGTAGCGTGAGAGCAGCACGCGCTCTGAGTGAGCGAGCGGTCCAGAGGAGTCAGGGCTATCGAGGCATTCCCAGGCGATCCCTTGCAGCGTGGCATCATCCGGGGGCATGCGCAGGCTTATGCGCAGCGGGGCGCCCACCGCTTCCGCCTGGGCACGAGCTACGTCAAAAGCGTTTCGTAGGCGAGGATCGTGAAATAGCGTCGCGCTGAGCAGGTTGCCATAGGCCTGGACGTGAAGCTGCTGGGCGCGCAGCGACTCGGGGTCCAGCCGTACGCTTACTGGCTCTCCGTCGATCAGCTGAGACTCAGCCGCGCTTGCCGACAAGCGAAAGCGCACCTCGATCCGATACTCGTCGCCAGCCCAGCGGTGCAGACTCAGCTCAAGTGTTGCGTAGTCGCTCATACGCCATTGCCCTGTTACTATGCTCCTGACACGAATCTACTCGTACGCAGGTCAAAAGAGTTCCTCTTGGGTGGCTTGTCCTTGGGCTTCAGCATCGACTTCTGTAGCCTTCGCCTTCCGCCCGCCCTTCGCCTTCCGCGTCTTTCGCTCGCCCTCCGCATCGTTCGCGATCTCCTCCGCATACCTTGCGTGGTTCAGCGCCAGCAGCCGGTCGAGTACCGCCCGCCGCGCCGCCTCGCTGATCGTGTAGCGCAGGCCCTGCTTTGTCTCGTGGAAGCCGTGGCCCAGGTCGAGGTCCTGCCAGCCGTAGGCCGCCGCCACCGCCTGGTCCATCGCCACGTGCAGCCGCCGCAGCTCGGCGATGTCGGCGCTTTGCTCGGCGGGGGCGTGGAGCCGGTTGTAGGTCTTCGTCAGGCCCTCCTGGCGGGCGAGCATGATCGCCTGGCGGTGAGAGTGGTATGCCTCGCCGATGGAGTCGAGTTGCTCACGCAAAGCCGCAAAGTCGCTAAGATTCGCTTCGCTTTGCGGCTCTGCGGCTTTGCGTGAGTCTTCGAGCAAGCAGGTGGGGAAAGGGAAGGTCTCGAAGCAGTCGGAAGGCCCATACTGTGGGCGTGTCTCAAGTTTATTCCCGTACTGTAAGGCCCATTGCCAGTGAATTTCGCTCTGGAGAAGAGAGTAATCTGTCCAACTCTGGAGGGCGAATACCACTGTCATGTGGCTAAAGACCAAGTTTGGCTCAAAGGATGCTAGGCTGTGATGCTTACTTGTGAACGGATGTACAAACACCCGCTGCATTCCTGCAATTGTCTGGTAAAGCTCTAAACCTTTTCGGGCATATTGCCACCACAAGCGAGCATATCCTTTTGCAGATGAGTCAGATTTCAATCCAAGCTTGTCACGCTCTGGCTTGACCTTCTCCCGCAGAATTGTCATCAGATTAGGATAGTCTTCAGCGCGTTCCAGAGGCCAATCATGGAAGTTGATTGCCCAACGGCTAGGTGATTGATCAGGACTTGAATTGAGATCTTCGCCGTTCAAATAGGGAAAGAGCGTCTCGCGGTTGCGTGGGTCTTTTTCGATCAGCGCGTAAGCTTCTTCAGTCGTCATTAGAAAGCCCACACCTAGCACATACGATCCAATGAATGCCTTGCTCTCATTCATCTTCAGCCGGTAGGGCTTGCCTTGAGCATTACCACGAGTGCTTAGTAAAGATGTAATCTCAGTACTATTCTGGCCATTAAGAATATATCCGCCCTGCCATCTACCACGTCGTAGCCAGACATGTGCTACTTCGATACCAGCTGTGCCAGGCCAGGGTCTGCTGGGCACTGCACGTGGTATTGTGAATCCACGTGTAACGAGTTGATCTAATCCAACCTCGCGGGTGTCGCCTTGGGTAATAGTATTGATTGCCAAAAGTCCAACCATACCACTCTGTCCCACTGAATCGCCGATACGTAGGAAGAAGTAGGCACAAAGGTCAGCGTTCCCACGCACTCCGTTTGCTAAGATCTCTACCAGATAGTCTCGGTATGGTACGCCCAGGGCGCCTGTGATCAGTTTGCCACCCTGAAACGGTGGGTTGCCCACAATCGCGCTGAAGCCGGGGCTATCGCTGGCGGCGACGCCGCCCTCGTGGCCGACGAAGAGCGGGGCCAGCTCGCTGGCGAAGGCATTGAGCATGAGCTGGGTGCCGGGGGCCTCGCGGCGCTCCTCCAGAAAGACCTCGGGCAGCTCCAGGGGCCAGTGGAAGGGACGCCGCCCGTCGAACAGCGTGTCGGCCTCGCAGCGCAGGGTCGCGTAGGCTTCCCGGTTGGCCTCGGCGGTCGCCCCAGCGCTGGTGAACAGCCCGTCCCGCGTGTCAGCCGCAGCCGTCAGCAGCAGTGAATAGTCCGTCCACCACTGGGTCAGCTTGCTCTGGCGCATGCCCTTGTCGGGGTGGAGCGCGGCGGCCACCAGCAAATCGGCCCCCAGCTTCACCTGGGCCATGGTCTCCTCGGCCTCGCGCAGCCAGGCCGCCTTACGCTCGGGGCGCACCTGCTCGCTGCGAATGCGCCGGCGCAGGGCCAGGGCGCGCTCTAGCGCCTTCTCGACCTGCGGGCGGATTAGGTTGTATTGCACGGGCCGGTTTAACGCAAAGACGCCAGGGCGCAAAGACGCAGAGTCTTTTTGTTCGCTTTGCGCCTCTGCACCTTTGCGGCTTTGCGTTGAATGGCCGGCTGCCAGCGACCAGTTCAGCAGCTGCTCAAGGTCGCTGATGCCCAGCAGCGAGTCGCCGGTGCGCAGGGCGTGGTCGAGGAAGCTGAAGGGCCGCCGCCGGTCGAGCAGCAGCAGCCAGAGCGAGAGCTTGGCCATCTCCACCGCCAGCGGGTTCTTGTCCACCCCGTAGAGGCAGCGCTCGGCCACCAGCCGCATTGCCAGCGCCTCGCGCTCGATGGGGTCAGTGCTTGACGCAAGCGTATACAGCGCCTCGTCAGAGTCTTGGTTTAACGCAAAGGCGCGAAGAGGCAAAGGCGCAGAGTCTTTTTGTTTTTGTTCGTCAACCCTTTGCGGCTCTGCGCCTTTGCGCCTTTGCGTTAAAACCGAATCCGCCTCAACCGCCTCGACCAGCCGCGCGGCCAGGTAGCGGCAGCTCTGCACCAGGAAGGCCCCCGAACCCATCGCCATATCCAACACCTTGACCTGGAGCAGCGCGCTGATCGGGATGAGCGCCCACTCATCGCGGGGCTTTCCCTCGGCAGGGCCACGATAGACCACGGGCTCCAGCGTGTGGCGCACAATCGGCTCGGTGAGGCTGGTGGGCGTGTAGTGGGTGCCCGTCTTGCGCCGCTCGGCCCCCTGGGTCACGTAGACCGCCCCGGCGGGGATGACCACCGGGCGACCGAAGCTGTCGTCGCGCACCAGGCCAGCGAAGGGCAGCACGCGCGCCAGCAGGGCCTCGTCGCCGCCGCAGGCCGCCCGCAGCCTGGTCGATTGTGCGGCGTCCAACGGGGAGGCAAGGGCTTTCTTTAACGCACTTTCACTACGACCCGTCTCCTCGCGGAGGAAGGGGATGCATGTTTCTAACGCAAAGGCGCGAAGACGCGAAGACGGAGAGTCTTTGTGTTCGCTTTGCGGCTCTGCACCTTTGCGGCTTTGCGTTACAAACGGCTCCAACGTCGCCAGCGGAATCTCCGGTTCCTGGCCCCCCGCGCCAGCGAGGCCGAGGATTGGCTCAACCGCACGGCGGGCGGTGTGGTCAAGCAGGCCCTCGTAGACGTGGCCGATGTCCTCGACGCCGAGGGCGCGGAAGCTCAGCCGACGGGCCTCGCCGCCGCGCACGCGCAGCAGCTGGAGCGAGCGCAGCATATGCAGCACCACCCGATTGCTTACCGGCAGCGGGCGGGCGCGATCCAGCGGCTCGCCGCATCGGCGACCCTCCAGGAAGGGGAAGCGCTCGGGGTCGAACAGGCCGCCGCCGTAGGCGGGCAGGCTGATCGTCGGCGTGGCCATGCCGCCGTGGACGGCGCGGACGGTGGCCAGCAGGCGCACCCAGGCATCGTGGCGGCGCTCCAGCAGCTCCTCGCCGTGGGTCGCCATCGCCTGAAGCTCGGGCAGCAGGGCGCTCGCCGCGTAGTTGCGCACATAGACCTCGTCCTCGGGCAGTAGCACCCCGCGCTCCTCCGCCGAGAGCAGGAAGACCAGGCGCATCATCACCGTCAGGGCGGCCTCGTAGATCACCTCCTCGACCGAGCGCCGGGCGAACGCCGGGTCTGCCTGGATGGTCGCCGCGAGGGCGCCGCCACGCTCGCGGTCAGCCGCGTCGATAGCGGAGACCAGCAGCTCAACCGCCTGGCGCACCTGGAGGCCAAGCTGGTCGGTCAGCTCCTGCTGGTCGCTGGCGCTGGCCGTGAGCAGCGCCTCCAGCGACGCGTTCTCGGGCCGCCCGAAGAGCATATGCGCGCCGAGCAGGCTGGCGAAGGCCCGCAGGGTCAGCGGCTCCTCCAGCCAGAGCCGGGCGTGCCAGGTGACAAAGCCCGTGGTCTCGCCCCTGGGCGCGTCCACGAGCATCCACTGCTCGCCGTTGGTGACGAGGCCCAGGCGCACGCCGGTGCCGTGGAGCAGGGCCATCATGCGCGTAGTC
>JBAXES010000008.1:0-22589 GCA_037140315.1 Chloroflexales bacterium | reverse complement strand
CTGATCCGCTCGACGGTCGTCACGCACTGCTGCGGCGAGCCGGGCTTGTTAAGCAGGCTGAACACCGCCTCGTCGCCGCTCTCCAGCCCGATGTAGACCCGCCGCACCCCGAGGGCGCGCAGCTCGGCGTACTCCGCCGTCGTCTTCTGATCGGCGCCGAAGATGTCCAGAAAGGCGTAGAGGCTCTGCGACTCGGTCGGCAGCTCGGCGCGGATCACCTGCAGCAGCTCGAGCAGGCGCGGCTGCGGGGCGATCAGCGCGTTGGCGTCGCCCAGGAAGATCGAGCGCCGCAGCCCGAGCCCGCGTCCCAGCAGAGACTTGACCTCATAGATGTGCTGCCGCAGCGCCGCCGCCGACTTGACCCGGAAGCGCCGGTCGCGGTAGAAGCTGCAGAAGGTGCAGCGGTTCCAGCTGCACCCCTCGGTCATCTGCAGCACCAGGGCGCGGTATTGGTCGGGCGGCACGATGCTGATCGGCAGGTAGGTGGACTGGAACATGCGCCGGTTGATCAGGGCGCGGTCCTCGTCCCACTCAAGGATCAGCGCGAGCCAGCCCCGCAGCTCGTCGCTCAGCGCGTGTGTGACCCCGGCCACAATCCGCACCACGTGGGCGCGCACCGTCGCGCGCAGGCGGGAGCCCTCGTCGTCCGAGAGGAGCCGCCGCAGCTTAGGCGCCGAGGGTGCGGCCACCCTGAGCAGAATATCGCCCGAGAGGCCGAACCGGTAGTTCCCACCATCAAGGAAGCAGCTCATCAGGCGGCCCTCGCGGTCGAAGGCGAAGGTCGCCCGCAGGTTATCCGAGATCGTCAGCGCCCAGGGCTGCAGATTGAAGTAGATCGACCCGAGATCCGGGGTCGTCACGACAAAGGTTGCGACCGACGAGGTGCGGCCTGCTGTCTCTGCGGCCTGGGCCGCAGTCTCATGATTATCCATCGGCGGATCACCTCAGCGCGAGAAGTGTGATGGATCGGCGAACGGCCCCGGCCCGCAGTAGGCACGGCAAGGGCCGCGCGATCGTGCGCTACCCCGCCTGAAATAGCCGCTCGATGCTATTGTAGCATCTGGAGAAACAGGCAGGCAAGGCGAGCTACGCCCTGGGGCCGCTCAGGCAACGTCTCTCGCGGCGCGCTCAGCGAGGTACGCCAGGGCGGCCGTGGCAAAGGCTTTTGAGAGCGGGGGCGGGACGGCGTTGCCAACCAGCCTGTACCCATCGACGAGGCTCCGCACAGAGTCATCTGCGGTAAGTATGAAATGATCAGGGAAGCCCTGAAGGCGCGCGCACTCTCTGAGGGAGAACGGCCTATTTCTGAGCGGGTGCAAGAAGTAGCGCGGGCTGTAGAAGTTCGTCAGCACGGTCGGCGCAGGCTCCCGCCAGCGGGGCCGCTTGAATATACCCGAGCAGAACATCGCACCTTTGAGATCGTAGCAATGATCTCGGACCTCTCTCAGGTAGCCCTTCTTCAGAAGCGATCCAATCTCCCCCCCGATATCCGCCGCGCCGCAGAGGCGCACAATTTCCTCAACTGGCAGCGGGTTGCCGTTGGGCCTATCCCCATACTTTTTATGTCTGCGGTGCCGCGATATGACCTCTAAGATCAGCCGCTCGTCCTCGGTGACCGCGCCGAAGACGCCCGGTATCTGCCACGTGTAGACCGAGGAGGAGGCGTGGCGCACATTACACAGCTTCTGCCCCGGCCCGATCGCCTCGAATATCGCCTGGTACGTCCCGGGCCAGTTGTTCGTGACCCGGTGATCGGGGGTGTCGTCGCTCAAATCGACAAGATCAGCCAGCGCGTCCTCGATCGTATGCGCGGGATCGAGCGCCTGCGCGCCGGCAGCCCCTATCTGCTGCCCATAATCGGCGAGGGACAACACGGGCGCGCCGGCCTGCGACACGCCATTCCGCGGCCTGACGTGATGCCCAGGGACAGGCCAGGTAAACGCCGCCCTACTCGCTCTCTTTGTGCCGACGAAGAAGATACGGCGCCGATATTGGGGCAGGCCGAAGCTGGCGGCTTCGAGGACGCGGTGCGCGACGCGATACTCGATAGCATCAAAGTCCGCGACGATCTGGTGGAGGTACGCCCCCTGAAAGTTCTGAGCGATGCCGTCGACATTCTCGGCGATGAAGAGGTGAGGCTGCAGCTTCTGGACCGCCCAGAGCATCTCCAGATACAGCGAGTTACGCTTGTCGTGGGCTACCTTCGGGCCAGCCTTGGAGAAGCCCTGGCAGGGGAACCCGCCGAGCAGCACATCGCACGTCCCGATCTCGCGAATCTCATGACGGAAGCGCGCGTCCGAGACATCGCGGACAACCACCCGCCGATCAATATTGCGGGCATAGCACGCTACGGCGGCCGGGTCATGATCGCAGGCGTACTGGATAGCGAACCCCAGCCGCTTAAACCACAGATCCAGGCCCCCCGCGCCGCTAAACAGGCTGACGACAGACAGCATAGCCCAGCTTATTTTCTAAGGCATGGTTCAAACCAGCTTGACAGTTTACCGCCGGACAACCCTCACCCCCAACCCCTCGCCCGCACGCGGGAGGGGCTTTCGTTGCCGCGCCCACTCGGCTCGGGGGCGGCCTCGCACACAAGAGGGGCGTATATCGCTTCCTGAGACAAGGTTACAGGGAACAGGGAACAAGGAACAGAAATACCGCATCCTAAATGCAGTGCAATTGCCTGAACTGTAACGTGTACGCTGAAACCTTGTCTACGGGCCAAAAACGACGCGGCACCCGCAGGGCGGATACCGCGTCACAACGCTGGCGGGGCTGGCCCGACTCGAACGGGCGGCCAACGACTTAGAAGGTCGCTGCTCTATCCATCTGAGCTACAGCCCCCTGCGCCCTTAACTATACTCAAGGCGGGCCAGTTTGGCAACTTGGGATCGGGCGTAGATGAGCACGTGGGGCGGGGTCGCCCTCATCATGCCCCGTGACAAGCGGCGGGAGTCATGGTATCATACCTATCGGCGTGCACAGGTTGCACGCCAATCATTTAGCCTTGATCCTTAGCACTCTCATACCACGAGTGCTAAAGGGACCAATGAGCGCAGCGGGTTGACCTGGGGCCGCAGTTCTGGCGCACGACGCCGGGGCGGCGGGCCAACCGTCGCGGAGCTTGTCAGGACGTGCTGCCATGGCGGCGACCCTCACCGAGCGGCGACTGTTCATCCTCAAACTAGTGGTCCAGGAGTTCGTCGAGACGGCCACGCCGGTCGCCTCGGAGATGCTCGTGCGCAAGTACGGCCTGGGCTTCTCCTCGGCCACGGTGCGCAACGAGCTGGCCACCCTTGAGGACCTCGGCTACCTGACGCACCTGCACACCTCGGCGGGGCGCGTGCCGACCGATGCCGGCTACCGCTTCTTCGTCGAGAACCTGATGGAGCGCACCTCGCTCTCGATGGCCGAGCAGCGCATGATCCGCCACCAGTTCTACCAGGTGCGCGGCGAGCTCGACCAGTGGATCCAGCTCGCCGGCGCGGTGCTGGCCCGCACCGCCCAGAACGCCTCGCTAGTCACGCCGCCCCGCGCCGAGCGCCTGCGCTTTAAGAACCTGGAGCTGATCAGCATCCACGAGACGATGGTGCTCGCGGTGCTGGTCTTCCACGGCGGCATCGTCAAGCAGCAGACCTTCTCGCCCGACGCTGCCCGCAGCGCCGATGAGCTGCGCCGCGGCGCCGGTCGGATCAGCGATCAGCTGGCCGACCTGACGGTCAGCCAGGTCGAGGAGCTGATCGCCCACGACGCGCAGCAGCCCACCCCGCTCTTCGGTGACTTCGAGCGCGGCGTGATCGACCTGGTGACCCACGCGATGCAGACCTTTGAGGAGCAGTCCCGCGAGCAGATTCACTCCGACGGCCTGCTGGAGATGCTCAGCCAGCCTGAGTTTATCCCCTCGCTCGCCCGCGACGACGCCGAGCGCGCCGTCGAGCGCCTGCGCCGCGCCCTGGAGATCCTCAAGAGCGGGCGCGGCCTTGGCCCGCTCATCCCGCAGGCCCTGGCCAGCGGGGGCGTCCAGGTGATCATCGGCGGCGAGCATAGCGAGGATGAGATGCGTGAGTATAGCGTTGTCCTGGCGCGCTACGGGGTCGGCGGCGCGGTCACCGGCGTCCTCGGCGTGATCGGCCCCACCCGCATGGCCTACCCGCGCTCGATCTCGACGGTGCGCTATATCTCGTCGCTGATGAGCAACCTGCTCGGCGACCTCTACGCCGGCGAGACCCGCCCGCCCTTCGAGGGCGATCAGTAGAACGTAGGATGTCATCGGAGACACCGATGGGGCGGCGGGGCCGCTCCATCGGTATGTTGTACACCGCGAGGAGCACAATGAACGAGGAGCAGATGACCACTCAGTCTGAGATGAACGGCCAGCCCGCCGCCGAGGTGGCGGAGGACGGAGCGGGGCCGACCGTGTCCCCCACCGCAGAGCTAGAGGCCCGCCTGTCCCAGGCCGAGGCCCAGGCCGCCGAATATAAGGACCAGTGGCTGCGCGCCACCGCCGACTATAAGAACTTCAAGCGCCGCGCCGACATCGAGCGGGGCGAGCTGATCCGCAGCGCCGGCGCCGGCCTGCTCCTGAAGATCCTCCCGGTGGTCTACGACTTCGACCGCGCCATCGCCAATATCCCCGCTGAGATCGCCGAGACGCCCTGGTGGGGCGGCACCCAGCTGATCGCCCAGAAGCTGCGCACCCTTCTGGAGAGCGAGGGCGTCAAGGCGATCGATGTCCTCGGCCAGGACTTCGACCCGAATGTCCACGAGGCGGTGCTCTATGAGGACGCCGAGGGCCAGGACGGCAAGGTGATCGCGGAGCTGCAGCGCGGCTATCGGCTCCGCGAGCGTGTGCTCCGCCCGGCGATGGTCAAGGTGGGAAGAGGCTAGGGAACAGGGAACAGGGAATAGGGAACAGGGAATAGGGAACAGGGAATAGGGAATAGTAATACATAAGGGGCAGGTTCGAGGATACGTGGGGTAAAACTGGCAATAATGCTCGCAATGAGCGGACCGCCTGTTCCCTGTTCCCTGTTCCCTGTTCCCTCAGGAGCGTCAGCGATTTATGCCCAAAGTTATCGGTATCGACCTTGGCACAACCAACTCTGTGGTCGCGGTGGTCGAGGGCGGCGAGGCGGTGGTCATCCCCAACGCCGAGGGCGCCCGCCTCACACCGTCGGTCGTGGCGATCAATAAGTCCGGCGAACGCATGGTCGGCCAGGTCGCCCGCCGCCAGGCCGTCACCAACCCCGAGAACACGATCTTCTCGGTCAAGCGCTTCATCGGCCGCAAGTTCAGCGACCCCACCGTGCAGCGCGACCGCGAGCTGGTGCCCTACAAGATGACCGGCGCGGCCAACGGCGATGTGCGCGTGGTGATGGGCGACCGCGACTACGCCCCGCCCGAGGTCTCGGCTATGGTGCTGCAGAAGCTCAAGGCCGACGCCGAGGCCTACCTGGGCGAGCCGGTCACCCAGGCGGTGATCACGGTGCCCGCCTACTTCAACGATAGCCAGCGCCAGGCCACCAAGGACGCCGGCAAGATCGCCGGGCTCGAGGTGCTGCGCATCGTCAACGAGCCCACCGCCAGCGCCCTGGCCTACGGCCTCGATAAGAAGGGCAAGGACGAGCTGGTGGTGGTCTACGACCTCGGCGGCGGCACCTTCGATGTGTCGGTGCTGGAGCTGAGCGAGGGCGTGGTTGAGGTGAAGTCCACCAGCGGCGACACCCACCTCGGCGGCGACGACTTCGACCAGCGCATCATCGAGTGGCTCGGCAGCGAGTTCCAGAAGGAGCACGGCATCGACCTGCGCTCCGACCGCATGGCGCTCCAGCGGCTCAAGGAGGCCGCCGAGAAGGCCAAGATGGAGCTCTCCACGGTGATGCAGACCGAGCTCAACCTGCCCTTCATCACCGCCGACGCCAGCGGCCCCAAGCATATGAGCTACACCCTCTCGCGGGCGAAGCTGGACCAGCTCACCGGCGACCTGATCGAGCGCAGCATGGCCCCGGTGCGCCAGGCCCTCAAGGACGCCGACGTCAAGCCGGCCCAGATCGACGAGATCATCCTGGTGGGCGGCCAGACGCGCATGCCCGCCGTGCAGGATGCCGTGCGCAAGTTCTTCGGCAAGGAGCCGAACCGCACCGTCAACCCCGACGAGGTGGTGGCCGTGGGCGCCGCCGTGCAGGCCGGCGTGCTCGGCGGTGAGGTCAAGGACGTGCTGCTGCTCGACGTCACCCCGCTGACCCTGGGCATTGAGACCCTGGGCGGCGTGATGACCCCGCTGATCGAGCGCAACACCACCATCCCCACCCGCAAGGGCCAGGTCTTCTCGACCGCCAGCGATAACCAGAGCAGCGTGGAGATCCACGTGCTCCAGGGCGAGCGCGCCGAGGCGCGCTACAATAAGAGCCTGGGCAAGTTTGAGCTGGCCGGGATCCCGTTTATGCCGCGCGGCATGCCCCAGATCGAGGTGACGTTCGACATCGACGCCAACGGCATCGTGAACGTGACCGCCGCCGACAAGGCCACCGGCAAGGAGCAGCGCATCACTATCACCGCGTCATCGGGCCTGAGCGAGGCCGAGATCGACCAGATGGTGAAGGACGCCGAGCTGCACGCCGAGGAGGATCAGCTCCGGCGCGAGCAGATCGAGGTGCGCAACAGCGCCGACAGCATGATCTACGCCGCCGAGAAGGCCCTGCGCGAGACCGGCGATAAGCTCGATGGCATAACCCGCACCGGGGTCGAGGATCGGATCACCGCCCTGCGCGGCGCCCTCTCCGGCGAGGATGCCGAGGAGATCCGCAACCGCATCGCCGAGCTCTCCGTGGCCATGCAGAAGGCGAGCGAGGTCGTCTACAGCACCGCCGAGGGCCAGCCCGATCTCGATGATGTGGTGGACGGCGAGTACAAGGCCGACTAGGTTGGGGGTCCGCGGCCACCAGAAGGGATGACCATGGCGCTGATATCTGCCAGCTTCGCTGGCAGATATCGGCACCATGATCGGGTCTTTTCGGCGGCGCGGTCGCCCCGCCGGTAGGTGACAAGAGGAAGCCTATGACAACGGGCGCGAAGCGTGACTACTACGAGGTGCTCGGGGTGAGCCGGGGGGCCTCTCAGGATGAGATCAAGAAGGCGTTCCGCCGCCTGGCCCGCCAGTACCACCCCGATGTAAATAAAGATGACAGCGCCGAGGCCAAGTTCAAGGAGATCAACGAGGCGTACGAGGTGCTGTCCGATGAGCAGAAGCGGGCCATGTACGACCGCTTCGGCCACAGCACGCCCGGCGGCGGCAGCGCTGGCTACGACCCCTTCGGCGGCGGGGACGCCTTCAGCACGATCTTCGACGCCTTCTTCGGCGGGGCTGGCGGCGGCGGCGGCCAGCGCACCCAGCGCGGCCCCCAGCGCGGCGCCGACCTGCGCTACAACCTGCGCCTGACCTTTGAAGAGGCGGTCTTCGGCTGCGAGAAGGAGATCGAGTTCCGCCGCCTTGAGGGCTGCCCGAGCTGCAAGGGCAGCGGCGCCGAGCCCGGCACCGACCCGGTGCGCTGCCCCAAGTGCGGCGGCAGCGGCGAGGTGCGCCAGCGCGCCCCGCTCTTCAATATGGTCACGGTGACCACCTGCGACTCGTGCGGGGGCAGCGGCTCGGTCATCCCCCTGCCCTGTCGCGAGTGCCGCGGCGAGGGCCGGGTGCGCCAGGGCCACCGCATCACCGTGAAGGTGCCCGCCGGCGTCGACAGCAACCAGCAGATCCGCATGAGCGGCGAGGGCGAGGCCGGCCCGCGGGGCGGCCCCTTCGGCAACCTCTACGTGGCCCTCGATGTGCAGCAGCACCCGCTCTTCCTGCGCGACGGCAACGATGTCATCCTGGAGCTGAAGCTGAACGTGGCCCAGGCCACCCTCGGCGAGGACCTGGAGGTGCCCACCATCGACGGCTCCGAGCGGCTGCGCATCCCGCCCGGCACGCAGACCGGGCAGACCTTCAAGCTGCGCGGCAAGGGCGTGCCCTTCCTGCGCCAGAGCGGCCGCGGCGACCAGATCATCGTCAGCCGGGTGATGGTGCCCGCAAAGCTGACTGACCACCAGCGCAAGCTCTTCCAGGATCTCGCGCGCACCTTCGGCCCGGAGGATCAGAGCGACCGCGATGAGGGCTTCCTGGGCCGGATCAAGGACGCGCTGGGGCTGTGACACCTACCCGTAGGGGCGGCTCGCGAGCCGCCCCTACGGGTGTATTAAGGACAGATATGACCGAGCTCTTATACGGTCGCAACGCCGTGCGCGAGACCATCCGGGCCGGACGGCGCACCATGCACCGCCTCGTGGTCTCCAACGGCGTCCAGGAGACGGGCGTGATCGCCGAGATCGTCAAGCAGGCCGAGCTGGCCGGGATGACCATCCAGCGCGTCGAGCGCCAGATCCTCGATAAGCAGCTGCGCGACGCCAACCACCAGGGCGTGATGCTGGAGGCCGGCGAGTACCCCTACGTGGAGCTGGACGAGTGCCTGGCCCTGGCCGCCGAGCGCGGCGAGCCGCCCCTGCTGCTGCTGCTCGACCACCTGCAGGACCCGCAGAACATCGGCACGCTGCTGCGCACCGCCGAGGTGGTGGGCATCCACGGCGTGGCCATGCCCGGCCGCCGCGCCGCCGAGATCACCCCGGCGGTGGTAAACGCCTCCAGCGGGGCCACCGAGCACCTAAAAATTGTGCTGGTGACCAACCTCTCGCAAACGATCGCCACCCTCCAGAAGCAGGGCGTGTGGGTGGTGGGGCTGGAGGACGATGAGCAGGCCCAGGACATCGACAGCGCCGACCTGAACCTGCCCCTGGCCCTGGTGGTCGGCGCCGAGGGGCCCGGCCTGGCCCGTCTGGTGCGCGAGCGCTGCGACTTCCTGGTGCGCCTGCCCATGGCCGGCCAGATCGCCTCGCTCAACGCCTCCGTGGCCGGCAGCATCGCCCTCTATAACGCCTGGCGCCAGCGCAAGTAGGGGCGCTGCTGCGCCCCTTGAGATGTCGCACCCCTTGAGATGTCGCGCCCCTTGAAGGTTGTGCCGCCCTGCGCTAGAATGAGGCGGTACGAGACCCCCCTGAGGAGAGCCACCTGATGAAGCTGAACCTGCTCCTGCTAACCTTGCTCGCCGGCGTCGCCGTGTACGTGCTCACCCTGCGCCGGCAGCTCAAGGCCGAGCAGATGCGCGGCAACATGTACCGCGATATCTCGGCTCGCCTGGACCGCCGCGTCGCCGAGCTGACCGCGCGCTAGCGCCTCGGGCTATGACCACACACGCGATTCAGAGCCAGCCGGGGATCGTGTCGCCGCACGCTGCGGCAGCCCCCCCCATCGCGGCGTCGATCCGCCCGGCGCGCCTCGACGACATCGCCGCGATCATTGGTCTGCACAGCCGGGCCTTCGCCGACACCTTCGGCGGCGCGTTCGGCCGCAGCGGCATCGAGCGCGGGTCCCAGGCCCTCGCGACCGCGTGGCGGCGCCAGGGCGCGGCCTCGATGCGCGGCATGCTCGTGGCCGATCAGGACGGCCTGCTGATCGGCACCATCACCCTGCGCACGTGGGAGATGAGCGGCGACGACACCAGCGCCGCTGAGCTGGCCTTCCAGGAGGCGCTCGGCCTCTGGGGCGCCGCCCGCTCGCTCTTCGCGCTATCGCTCCTCGACCACCGCATCGACCCCCACGAGGGCTTCCTGGCGGACGTGGCCGTCCTTGAGCCCTACCGGCGCAGCGGCGTCGCCCGCAGCATGATCGCCCGCGTCGAGGAGGAGGCCCGCGCCCGCCGCAAGCGATTCCTCGGCCTCTACGTCAGCACCCACAATACGCACGCCCGCAGCCTCTACCTGAGCCTCGGGTTCGCAGACGCCCACATCCGCCGCTCCCTCTTGGCCTGGCTCTTCTTTGGCCAGGGCACCTGGCACTATATGCGCAAGAGCCTGCTTTAATAGCCGATAGCCGATAGCCGATATTGCCCAAGAGATGACATCTCAGAAATTATCGGCTATCGGCTATCGGCTATCGGCTATCGGCTATGCACCGCGAGGAAAAGACAATGATGTCTGACCGCAACAACCCCTTCCACATCGCACAGCAGCAGTTCGATATGGCCGCTGACATCCTCGACCTGCCCGACAGCATCCGCGCCGTGCTGCGGGTGCCCCAGCGCGAGCTGACGGTGAACTTCCCGGTGAAGATGGACGGCGGCGGCACGCGCATGTTCACCGGCTATCGCGTGCAGCACAACCTCGGCCGCGGGCCGGTGAAGGGCGGCATCCGCTATCACCCCGGCGTGGACATCGACGAGGTGCGCGCCCTGGCGATGTGGATGACCTGGAAGTGCGCCCTCGTGAATATCCCCTACGGCGGGGCGAAGGGCGGCGTGATCGTCGACCCCAAGCAGCTCTCCCTCGGCGAGCTCGAGCGGCTCACCCGGCGTTTCGCCACCGAGATCTCCATCCTGCTCGGCCCCGAGCAGGATATCCCGGCACCCGACGTCGGCACCAATGCCCAGATCATGGCCTGGATCATGGACACCATCTCGATGCACCGCGGCTATACGGTGCCCGCCGTGATCACCGGCAAGCCGATCAATATCGGCGGGTCCCTCGGTCGATTGGAGGCCACCGGGCGCGGCGTGATGCTGATGGTGCGCGAGATCGCCCGCCGCCTCGGCCGTGGCACCGACGGGCTGCGCGTGGTCGTCCAGGGCTTCGGCAATGTCGGCAGCACCGCCGCCTTCTTGCTCGACCAGATCGGCTGCAAGGTCATCGGTATCTCCGACGCCACCGGCGGCTACTACCGCCCCGCCGGCCTCGATATCCCCGCCATGCGCACCTTCACCGAGCGGCACTCGTTCCGCCTGCTGGAGGGCTACAGCGCCCCCGGCGTCGAGCGAGTAGGCGGCGAGGCCCTGCTGGAGCTAGACTGCGATGTGCTCATCCCCGCCGCGCTCGAGAACCAGATCACCGAGCAGAACGCCGAGCGCATCCGCGCCAGCATGATCGTCGAGGGCGCTAACGGCCCCACCACCCCCGACGCCGACATGATCCTCGCCGAGCGCGGCGTGACGATCGTCCCCGACATCCTGGCTAACGCCGGCGGCGTGATCGTCAGCTACTTCGAGTGGGTCCAGGGCCTCCAGGAGTTCTTCTGGGATGAAGGTGATGTGAACGAGAAGCTGGAGCGGATCATCGTCGGCGCGTTCAACCAGGTCTGGAAGATGGCGGCTGACCGCAGGCTGCCCCTGCGCACCGCCGCCTACCTGCTGGCCGTCCAGCGCGTCGCCGATGCGAACCAGACCCGCGGGGTGTACCCGTAATGCTGAATGTTGAATGTTGAATGTTGAATGGCGGTCATTCAGCATTCAACATTATTTTCGGAGCTGCCGATGCGCCGTCTGCTCACCCTCGTGGCCGTCCTCGCCCTCGCCATGGCCGCCGCCCCGGCCCGCGCCGCCGGGGCCTCCCTCGCCGTCAGCCCCACATCCGCCCCGCAGCGCAGCTCCGTGGCCCTAGGTCTGTCCGGCTTCACCCCCGGGGAGGCCGTGAGCCTCTGGCTGACCCTGCCGGACTACCGCGTGTCCGCCCTGGGCGATGTGGCCGCCGGAGCGGACGGCACTGCCAGCACGGATCTGCCGATCTCGGCGGGGCTGCCGGTGGGGGCCTACGCCGTCAGCGCGCGGGGCAACCGCAGCGGCCTGCGCGCCGCAGCGCGGCTCGTGGTGACGCCCGGCGTGGGCGCACCTCCCTCCAGCAGCGTCGGGCTGCACGTTGACCACAGCACGCTGCCGCAGGGCGAGTGCTTCCTCTTCAGCGGGTCGGGCTACCGGCCAGATGAGATCATCGCGGTCTGGCTGCGCCTGCCCGACGGCGCGGTGACCAGCGCTGGGCTGGAGGGCGAGTTCTCAGCCGACGGCGCGGGCGAGTTCCACTACCAGATCTGCTTCGGGCACCAGGCCGCCGCGGGTGCCTATGTCTTCACCGCCTACGGCAAGGCCAGCCTGCTCACCGGCGTGGCCGGGTTTGTGATCGCCCGCGGCGACGACTTGGCGGTGCCCGCGGGCGCCGCCGTGCTGCAGGTCGACCCGCCGGCGGCCCGCCAGCTCGACAGGGTGACGCTGGCGGGCGGCGGGTTCGCCCCCGGCGAGACGGTCAGCCTCTGGATCACCCTGCCCAACGGCATCGCCATGGGCCTGTTCACGGAGCGCGCCGCAGACGGCACCTTCCACGTCGATATGGCGCTGCCGCCGCTGCCGGTGGGCACCCTCCAGATCTCGGCCTACGGCCAGCGCAGCGGCGAGCGCGCCGTGACGCCGCTGGAGCTGCTGCCGGGGGATGGCGGGTGATCACCCTGCACCGGAAGGCGGCTTTCGCGTATAATTCGAGCCGAAGGGGGCGCACGATGGCGATCTTGCTCGTTGATGACAACCCGCTGATGCAGCAGGTGATCAGCCGCTTTCTAGAGAGCCAGGGCTATCAGGTGAAGGTGGCCGAGGATGGGGCCGAGGCGCTGGCCCTCGCCCGAGACGAGGCGTTCCACCTCCTCGTGCTCGACATGCGCCTGCCGGACCAGGATGGGCCGCAGATCCTGGCCGCGCTGCGCGGGCTGCCGGGGATGGAGCGCAGCCCGGCGATCGCGGTGAGCGGGCTGGGCGAGGAAGACCGCGAGCGGACTGTCAGGGCCGGATTCGACATATTTCTGGCCAAGCCGGTCGACCTGGACGATCTTCTGCGGGTGGTGCGGGGCTTCTTTGACCCGAATCCGGCGCAGGCATTAGGGACATAGCATCTTATGGATCGGCTGATACTCTGGGATGTGGACGGGACCCTGCTGACGACGGACGGGATCGCGGCCGAGGCGATGCGCGCGGCGATGCGCCAGGTGGTCGGCCCGTCGGCGCCGATGGAGCGCACCGCGTACGCCGGGAAGACCGACTGGATGATCATCCGCGATAGCTTCCCCAGCCTGGGCGGCGACGGGGTGGCCGAGCGGCTCCACGAGTTTATCGCGGCCTACAGCGCCGGGCTGGAGCTGCAGCGCGCGGCCCTGGCCGCCCGCTCGCGGGTCTTCCCCGGCGTGGCCGTGCTGCTAGAGGCCCTGCGGGCCACGGCGCGCCAGGCCCCGCTCACCGGCAATATCGCGGCGGCGGCGCGGATCAAGCTGGAGTGTACCGGCCTGCTGCGCCTGCTCGATATGCAGGCCGGTGCCTATGGCGACGACCACTACGACCGCGCGGCGCTGGTGCCGATCGCCGCCGGGCGCGCCGCCGGGCGCTACGGGCGCGCCTTCACCGGCCCCCAGATCGTGATCGTCGGCGACACGCCGAACGATATCGCCTGCGGCAAGGCCAACGGCGCCCGCACCGTGGCCGTGGCCACCGGGCCCTACGCGCTGGCCGAGCTGGCCGCCTACGCCCCCGACGCCGCCCTGCCCGACCTAGACGACACCGACGCCGCCCTGGCAGCTATTCTGGGCTAGGGCATGGTTCGTTGCTGCTTTTAGGAAGCGGGGATTGTTGTCAAGGCATGGTTCAATCCAGCTTGACCGTTCGGCGGTCAGCCCGCCAGCCCGCCACAATGGCCTATGGTGGGCTGGTGGGCTGGCGGGTTGTAAAGCCCAAACCGTCGATCCTGAAGCATGCCTAACAACCTTATCTAGTAATAATACTCGAACGATATGATATATAGATAATCATGAATTGATATAGCAATCCTACGCCAATTGTGAAGCCCGCACTGCGTCCATGCCCTCTGCCCGGTGGCTGAAGCCACGGGCTACGGGTACGAAGGCCGCCTGCGCGGCCTGGAGCAGCCGGCGCAGGCCGGCTTCGTCACCCAAGAGCCGGGGGCTTCAGCCCCCCGGCTTCACGACCGCGATAGGATTGCTATATTTGATGGTATTTTAATTAATTTATTTGGTTTTGTTTTGCTATAATACCAAATAAGCCGTCAGCTAACTTCTTTCATTCTACGGCCCGCTCAATTGTACAACCTGCCTCTACATTGTGAAGTACATACTCGCTCCCAAGAGGCCAATCGGCTTTGAGTGAGGAGTTATGATCGTGTGCAAATGGCATCTCAAGTTCTCGGTTGCGCTGGCAACGCTGCTTTTGTTGGCAATGATGATAGGAAGCCTGCCAGCCTCAGTACCAGCGGTGGCCCAGGGAGGGCAAAGTATCCCCTTCGTGACGCCTCCTGTGGACGGCGCGCCATCGACCCTGGTTGGCAGCCCGCCTGCCACCCCCTCCACCGGTAGCGCGGTCGCCAGTTTGCACGAGATGGCACCTGGGGGTCGTGACCTCCCCGGCGCTCAGTCTGAGATCGATGCGCGCGTGCTGCTCGCAAGGTGGCGCGCTGCTGGCTCGCCCATCAATCAGCCCGTCTTCGACGATGCGGCCATCGCAAGGATCGCCGCGCTGTCTCCGGCAGCTCTCGCTGCAGCCGACTCGTTCGCGGGCGGCAAGCCCAACCGCGATCCCGCCAGCACCGGCAGCGGCGGTGCGCCCCTTGCCGCACCTGATGTCCCAGCGGTATCTCCGACCCTGAACATAACGCCCCCCGCCACAAGTGCCACAAACACAGCCGCTGACCCCCACATCACACCTTACGGGCGGGGTGGTGTCCTTGCGCAAACGTCTCCCCCGCAAAACTGCACGCAGATCCTGGCCGACACGGGCAATGCTAATCCGACGATAACGCCGTCCTACTGGCCGGTCTACGAGCAAATCGTCTATTACGCAACTGACCAGTACACCTCAGCACCATACTCGTGGTATCTGGCCGAGAACGAGCTGGGAGTGTATGACGGGCCGGTCGAGGATACAGATACGGTGCGCGACACACGCCCCGGCCGCAACACTGATGTAGATAGCTTCGGCCAGCCGTTTGACGTACCAGCCGATGCGGTGACACTGAACGGCGCGCTCAACTTTCAGTATGTCTATGGCACAACTGTGCCCGACGACCGTCTCTATGTCGAGATCTACAACGCCGGTCTGTCGGGTGGTACGACATCCTACGGTGCGTATATCGACGGCACATTCGTTGACGTAGGTTCCCTCGACGATGGCCAGTGGAAAACATTCAACTGGTCGATCACAAATGAGAGTACGTTGGCCTTAATGCGCGGTCAGCGGGTCGTGCTACGGCTCTCGACCTGGAATAATAACAACGGTATCTCCACCAAGCTCTACATCGACGACGTCACGGTCAACATCTGTCAACCAGCTGTTGTGGGCGGCTATGTGACGCAGCTGGGCAACGGCGCAGTGAGCAGCCCCGACATGAGTAATGCGGTGCTGTTGCTCACAGACGGCAGCCAGCCCCTGGCGATCACAACGCCGCGCAGCGATGGACTCTATCGCTTTGGTGGTCTCCCCGTCCTCCCGGCCAACCTGCATTATCAGGTCGTCTACATCAACTACAGCGCCGATGATCGCCCGCTGGACGATAGCCGGTTGAGTCTGATGTATGGCCCCTCCACCAGCGGCACAATCGGCGCGAGCGATGTGGTCGTGCTGCCAACCTTCGATATCTCAAACATCATCCTGCTACAGCCCGGCTCCTCGGCAACGGTGGAGGCACCGGCTGGCCAGTCCGTGAACTTTACATGGCAGAGTCGCGGTCTGCCTGCGGGTTACCCTGCGGAATACTTCCAGCAATGCATCTACGACCCGCAGACGGTCTATCCTGGCACGAGCAAACCAGTCATCCTGTGTGTACCGCCGTTGGGCGACAACCCGGGTGAGATCCCGACCCAGGTGAACGTCAAGGCCGGCAGCCAGATCAGTGGTGGGAGCTTCCCCAACGACTACCCGTTTGCGTATGGCCGACGCTACGCCTGGTATGTGACAGCCTGCACGGCGACGGTTGACACCAATGGCGACGGGATAGGCGACTGGTGCGCTGGTCAGGTTAGCTACTCGTTCTACCAGGATACCGTGACCTTCGTTGAGCATGTGACCCCGCCACCTAACGACCCGAAGCAGCCCGGCGGATCGCTGCCGACAAAAGGGGGCAAGCGGGCATGGACGGTGATGGTCTACTTCGGCGGCGATAACGAGCTGAGCGACAGCGAGAGCATCCAGCCAATCTCCAACCTGCAACACCATTTTGAGACGATCAAGAACCTCGCGCCGCAGATCGCGACCGCCCATGTGGTGACCCTGACTGACTTCTATGGTAACACCGGCACCCAGATCTGCTACCTATCAGATCCGAGCGGCCCCCAATGCCAAGAGCTGGGTGAACAGAACTCGGCCGACCCGAATCTGCTGACCAGATTCGTCACGCAGGGTCTGGCCTACCCATCTGACTATACGATGCTCGTGATCGCAGATCATGGCCACGCCGTGATGGGCGTCAGCGTTGATGACACATCACGAGTTGATCAGAAACAAGATTCGCCAGCAATGGCACCCAACCAGATTGTGGGTGCGCTGGCCGCAGCCGGGATGAGCCGCAAGCTCGATGTGCTCTTCTTTAACACATGTCTGATGGCGACGGTTGAGGTCGCGGTGATGATGGCACCCTACGCCAACTACATGGTCGCCAGCGCAGATGAGATATGGGTTCTGCCGTTCTACGACGGCATCTTCGCCTTGCTCAACGGTGGCCCGCGCGATGTCGCGAGCGGCATCCCCGACGCCTATAGCGCGGCCCTTGACGCAGTCGACCCTGGTGTCTACCGCACGCTGATCGCGCTCGACCTAAGCAAGCTCGACGTGGTGAACACGGCGCTCAACGATCTGGCCGAAAAGCTAAAAGCCGTAGTAAATTCACAGCCTTCGTGGCAGACGATTATGAGTCAGCGAGATCTGACGCAGGTCTACGACTCCTCGGGCAATAACCTGCTCGACCAGATCTGGGACAACACAGGACAACAGACGAGTGTGGTACAGGAGGACGCCTTTGTAGACGTGAAGCATCTCACCACACTGCTGTCCGATAGCACCAATCCCCCAGCCATCGTCCAGGCCGCAGGCAGCCTAGCGGGCACGCTCAGCGACGGCCTCGTGGTCAAGAGCCTGGCACGATCAGGGAGCAACGATGAAAATGCTCGCCACGACTACGTGTCAGGCGCAATCGGCCTCGGACTCTACTTCCCAAACAATGACGATGAGGCCAAGCAGCCGCCGCTGAGGAAGCTCTATCTGTATGATGATAACCTCCGGCCCTTCAAGGTCAATAGCACATGGGACGATTTTGTACGATCCTATACCGACAGCGTCTTCGCGAGCGGGAAGAGCACCATGGGGCGGGGCGGGCGACCGACAGCAGGTAGGCCACTGCACGTCAGCACTACGGTCACGCCGCCGACATTACGCGTGTACCTTCCGCTGCTCATACGCTAGGTAGCCAGCGCGGGCCGGTCGGCTGCGCTCCCGCCGACCGACCCCGTGATAGAGAATAGCGATGATCGATCCCCAACCGAGCGCCGCGCAGATCCAGACCCTGACAAGCTACCTGCCGCCACGAGTCGTGCGGGCGATACTGGCCGACCCCGGCTATACGACCCGGCCAACCGCGAGCCGAGTGCAAGCGGCGCTGCTCCTGGCCGATATCTCGGGCTTTACGGCCCTGACTGAGCGGCTGGCTGGGCGCGGCCCGCAGAGCGCAGAGGAGCTAACGACACTGCTCAACGCCTACTTCAGCCGCATGATCGAGCTGCTGAGCGCAGAGGGCGGCGAGGTGGTGCAGTTCAGCGGCGACGCGCTGCTGGCCAGCTTCGCCTACGCCGATGAGTCACTGGCACAGAACGTGCGGCGGGCCTGGCAGGCAGCTGATTGGATGCAAGCGGCGATGGCGGAGTTCAGCACCCTGCAGACCAGCGCGGGGCCGGTGGATCTGGGCATGAAGATCGCCATCGGTGCAGGAGAGATCATGGCCCTCTCGATCGGCGGCATTCTCAACCGCTGGCAGTACATCATCGTCGGCGATCCGCTGCTTCAGGTGGCGGAGGCGGAGGCGTGTGCGCAGCGGGGCGCGATCATGCTGAGCCGTGCCGCCCGTGAGCTGCTGTCGGAAACCCCGCTCGCCCCACGCCCGCTCATCGCCCCGCAGCCGCCCGCGATCAGCGCGCAGTTGATCGCCGCGCTGTGTGCCCACATCCCCGGCGCGGTGAACTACCGCCTGTTCGACGGCCAGTCCGACTGGCTCGCCGAGCTGCGGTGCATGAGCGTCGTCTTTCTAGGCATCGCTGGCCTACGCTACGAGACACCCGCTGATCTGGCGGCCCTTCAGCAGGCGATGACGGCCCTCCAGCAGACGATCTACCGCTACGAGGGCAGCTTGAACAAGCTGCTCGTCGATGACAAGGGCATGATCAGCCTGATCACCTTCGGTGCGCCGCCCTTCGCCCACACCGACGATCCCTTGCGCGCAGTGCGCTGCGCGCTCGATCTCCAAGCCCTGGCTGACAGACTAGCGCTACGCCTTATGATTGGCATCACGACCGGCCAGGTCTTCGCTGGCCCGGTTGGCAGCGGCGTGCGGCGTGAATACACGGTCATTGGTGAGGCGGTAAACTTAGCGGCGCGGTTGATGCAGATCGCGGGGCGGGGCGGTATCATCTGCGATCACACCACCTACATGGCGACCCGCAATGATCTGATCTGGGATACCCTGGCGCCGCAGACGGTCAAGGGGCACGTGGCCGCCGTCCGCTGTTATCGGCCCACAAGATCACTTCGGGCACGTGGCTCGACAGGCGCGCCCCACCGTATGATCGGTCGGGCCGCTGAGGTGGGCCAAATTTTGCCCGTCTTTGATGCGGTCGTGGCTGGCCAGACCAGGGTGCTGATCCTTGAGGGCGAGGCGGGCATCGGCAAGACCCGCCTCTTTCTCCATCTGGCCCAGCACGCCTCCGAGCAGGGACTCGTGACATTCTACGGCGGCGGCGACTCGATTGACCAGCAGACCCCCTACCTGGCCTGGCGCGCCATCTTCTGCTCCTACTTCGACCTTGATCGGCTAACTGACACATCCCAAGAGATCCAGCGATCCCATGTGATCGAGCGGTTGACCGAGATTGCGCCCCAGATGATCGAGCGGGCGGCCCTGCTCAATGATCTGCTCAATCTGGGTATTCCCGAGAGTGCGCTGGTCAACGCGATGGATCCGAAGCTGCGCCATGCCAGCCTCACCGCAATGCTGATCGACCTGCTGGTATTGTGGGCAACCGAGCGGCCTCTGGTGCTCGCCCTGGAGGATGCCCAGTGGCTCGACCCGCTCTCGTGGAAGCTGGCCGAGCGGGTGGCGCGTACGCTCCAGCACACACCGCTGCTGCTTGTTCTCATCCACCACCCACTGCAAGCCATGCCCCCCGACCATCCGTTGCACCAATTGCGGCGGCTTCCTTACCACTTCGATCTGACTATCCAGCCCCTCAGCCCAACCGAGGTGGTGCATGTGGCAGCGGCCCGAATCGGGGCACACGCACTACCGCAGCCGATCACGACCTTGATCGAGCAGACCGCAGGCGGCAACCCTTTTGTGGCTGAGGAACTGGCCCTGAGCCTGATCGAGGCAGATGTGATCAGCGTTACGGATGGGCAGTGTCGCCAGAAGCGCGACCTGGCCGAACTCTCTATCCCTGACACAGTGCAAGGGCTGGTACTTAGTCGGATGGATCGGCTTGGTCCAACCGAACACCTCACACTGAAGGTGGCCGCAGTCATCGGGCGAGTCTTCGGTGCGCCGATCCTTGAGGAGATCTACCCGGCGCACCTCGGCGACGGCGGCTTACATAGGGCAATGGGGCGGCTCATCTCGGCAGACATGGTCGGTCTCCTCCAGAGCTACAGCCATCTGCGTAGCCACACCTTCAAGCAGGCGATCACCCAGGAGGTCGCGTACAGTACGCTGCTTCAGGCGCAACGGCGTGAGCTGCACGCACGGGTTGCGCACATCTACGAAGAGCAGCCCGTCGAGGAACTGCCCGACCTGTACGCCCTCCTTGTACACCACTGGCACCTCGCCGGTGATCGGCAGCGAGAGCTGTACTACGCCGACCTAGCGGCGCGTAAATTCGCCGCCGAGTACGCCAATCAGGCCGCGCTGACCTACCTAAGCCGCGCCCTTGAGCTAAGCAATGAAGCCCCTCAGCGCTACGAACTACTCTGGATGCGGCTGCAAATCCACGAGCGAATCGGCGAACGCGATGCCCAGCGATCTGATCTGGAGCAGTTGGAGCAGATGGCTGAACATGATGGTGACGACAAGCGCGCCCAGATCTGTAACGCCTGGGCTGATTATTATCGCGTCGTGAGTGACTATCCGACAGCTGTGGTGGCCCTTGAGCGGGCGCGGAGCTACACGGGTGAGGCGCATAACGCCATCCATGCCCGCACACTGACCCTGTGGGGCCAGGTTCTAGAGTACCAGGGCGACTACCTTGCCGCACGCGGCCACTATGAGCAGGCTCTCGTGATCTACCGTGCGCTGGACTATCCGCGCGGTGAGGCAAATAACCTACAGAACCTCGGCAACGTCTCATGGTACCTTGGGGACTACAGCGCGGCCCACACCTACGATCTCGATGTGCTCGCGATCAGACGCAAGAGCGGCGACCGTGGCGGCGAAGCGATCTGCCTCGCTAATCTCGCGCAGACGGCGATACGGTGCGGAGACAGTACGGCAGCACGCACGTATCAGCAGCAGGCCCTGTCTGTGGCAGAGATGATCGGTGATCGCGGCAGTGAGGCATTCATCCACGGTGTCATCGGTGAGGGCTTCCTGATCAGCGGCGATTACACATCTGCGCAACACCACATTGAGCGAGCCATCCCGCTCCTGCGGGCCATTGGCGAGCGCCGGAAAGAGGCGAACAGTCTCAATATCCTTGGCGATGTGTACCGCAACCTTGGGAATAACGACGCAGCTCTGGCATGCTACGCACAGGCCAGAACCATCCAGGATGAGATTGGTGAGCGCAGTTACGCCGCCTACTCGTGCCTCAATCTGTGCTCGATACTCGCAATCAGCGACTTCGCCGCCGCCAGGGCGTTCTGCGATCAGGGCCTTGCGTTGGCGCGTGAGACCAACAACCGCGACGCCGAGGCCTGCGCACTCGCCTACAGAGCCTGGCTCGCCGAGCTGGCCGCTGACTGGGCAGGGGCAGAAACCGACTATCTTGCCGCCCTGCCAATCCACGCTGAATTGCAGGCTGCGGCGAGCGTTTGTGAGGATAAGGCGGGGTTGGCTCGGGTGGCGCTTGCCCGCAACGATCTATCCGCCGTCGCCCGATGGGCCGCAGCATGCGGAGATCACCTCGATACACAGGGGGCGGCAGGTATGGAGTTTCCCTTCCGAGTCTACCTCACCCTCTACGATACGTTGAAGGCCCTTGACAATGAGGTCGACGCGGCGAGACGGCTGGCCGAAGCCCATGATCTTCTGGCCGCACGTGCGGCGGCGGTCAGCGACCCGGCCCTGCGCGAGCAGATGCTCAGCATTGTGCCAGAGTACCGGCGGGTCATCAGCGAATGGGCCAGGGACGATAGATAGGGCCGATCTAATCACTGGCCGGGCTAATTTGCCGGGGAGGAGCGGCCCGCAAGCCGCCCCTCCCTGGCCCTACGCGATCGGCTTGGCCTCGTCATTGCCCCACTCGTTCCACGAGCCGTCGTAGAGGGCCACGCGCCGACCGGTGGCGATCTCCAGGGCCAGGGCGGCCGGCGTCGCCGAGACGCCGCCGTTGCAGTATGCCACCACCTCGCGATCCGCGACGCCGCCCAGGTCGATCCCGGCCGCCGCGAAGCGCGCGCGCAGCTCCTCCGGCGAGGCGTAGGTCTGGTTCGGCCCGCTCACCAGCCCCTGGTAGAAGACGTTGACCGCGCCGGGGATGTGGCCGCCGCGCGCCGCCCGCGACTCCTCGCCGCGAAACTCCTTGTCGCTGCGCGCGTCGATCAGCAGCCGGTCGGTGCCCAGCCCGGCCAGGATCTGGTCCGCCGTGCGGCGCAGGGCCGGCTGGGGCCGGGGCGTGAAGCTGGCCGGCGCGAAGCTCGACGCCTCGGCGCTGAGCGGCCGGCCCTCGGCCTGCCACTGCAGCAGCCCGCCGTTGAGGATGCGCGCCCCCTCGTGGCCGTAGTAGCGCAGCACCCAGAGCAGCCGGCCCGCGTACATCGAGAACCAGTCGTCGTAGGCCACCACCACCGTGTCGTCGCCGATGCCCAGCCCGCCGAAGAGCGCCGCGATCTTCGCCGCCGGGGCCACCTGCGCCGGCACCGGGTCGTCCAGGTCCACAATATCGCGCGTCCAGTCGATGTAGGCCGCGCCGGGGATGTGCCCGGCGGCGTAGTCCTCGGGCCGGGCGAAGTAGTGCGGCTTGGGGTCGGTGGGCGGCAGCACCTTGCCGCGTATGTCCACCACCCGTACCTGCGGGTCGTCTAGGTGCTCGGCGAGCCACGCGGCGCTCACCAGCGGGCCGTCGGGGAGGTCGATCATAGTGACTCCTATTGGCTGGTATCATGGAGTGAGCAGTATGGATAGACACTACTATACCAAATCTTTACCACGCTTAGACAAGGGAACAGGGAACAGGGAACAGGGAACAGAAATACCGCATCCTGATGCAGTACAATTGC
>JBAXES010000007.1:0-22782 GCA_037140315.1 Chloroflexales bacterium | reverse complement strand
CGGTGGCGTTGCTATCGGCATCGAGCAGGACGTAGGTGCAGAGCAGCAGCGGGAAGCCGCCGACGCGGCTGTGGAACAGGGCCGCGCCGACCGGCGGCGAGTCGAGGAGCGAGTGCATGCAGGTTCCCTTCGGTGAAGGCGAGTGCCTGCGCACAACAAGACCACCGCAGCGCGGTGGTACAACCTCGTGACGTTTACGTGTTGTAGGCATTCCACAAAGGTACTGACGTGTTGTCAACCGAATTTCTAGCAGCGTTTGTGCTACAATAGGACACTTGAAGCGTATCTCCATTGGTGCTTTCATGCCCAGCGATTCATCCAAACCCGCTGCTCCTGCATGGCGTGCAACCGGCCAGTTTACCCCTAGCCTGGCCTCGAAGGCTGGCCTCTTCGAAGAGACGCGCCAATTCTTACAGGCGTATCAGCGCCTCGGCGATGTTGCCGCCGCTCGGCGTGTGCTTGTCGACGGCGAGCTCCCGCAGCGGGCCCGTGAGACCCGTGAGACGATTGTGAAGGTGATCCAGCAGCGTCTGACCCGCTGGTCGCCGCCAGATTGGGTGCTCGTCAATCTCGCCGCCTTTGCCCTCGACACCAGCCAGGCCAGCCTCCCGTCGGCGCTTCTGCTCCACGTCACCCGCCAGGATGCCCTGCTCTATGCTGTTGTCCAGCAGGTTGTCGTACCGCATTGGTATGATGGCGAGCGGATACTGATCCGGGCCGATGTGCAGCGCTTCCTCGATCTTGCCCAGCCGAGCCATCCGGAGATCGATGGGTGGAGCCACGCGACGCGCGAGAAGCTGGCCGGCAATGTGCTCTCGGTGCTGCGAGACTACGGGCTCCTAAAGGGTACGGCGCGCAAAGAGATTGTCGAGCCAATGGTGCCCGACACGGTCGCGGAACACTTGGTACGGCTGTTGCGCGCTGAAGGAGCCGACGAAGACATGATTGCGGCGCATCCTGATTGGCGCTTGTGGCTCTGGGATACCCGGCGAATCCGATCGCTGCTGAGCGCGTTGGCGAGCCGGGAGGCGGTCGTATGAGCGATCTTGCAGACCGCCTGACCTTTCTGAAGAACCGCCTCAATACTGCCTATGATGGTATCGGGCATAGCCACGGGCGACCATACGTCTACTTCGTCTACCTCCCTGATCAGGAACGGGTCATCCGCCGTCTCATTGCGGAGGAGCTGCGCAGCGACTCCAGCCTGACGTTCTATCACCTCGATGTGCTGCCGATTGTTGTTGGCGCTACGACGAACCAGGAGGCCAAGCGCGAGGCCTTGTTCCGCGACCCACTTCGCGGGGGGAAGCAGGCCCTTGGCTCACTCGAACGCATGTGGGCACGCGTGATCGAGGGTGCCATCACGGGCGCTGTTGTGTCGGCTCCGCCCGCTGCCCGACCCGTCATCGTGCTCACTGGCCTCGCTGCACTGCACCCACTTGGCACCCCGACCGGCCTTATGGAGCATCTCGCTGAGCGCGAGCCGCGTGATACCATCACTGGTCGTGTGCTGCCAGTGGTTCTGTTTATTCCCGGTATTCGTCCGCCCCAGACCAGCCGCGAGTATCTCTTCCTCGGCCAGGAGCGCCTGCGCCAGGATTTCTATCGCGGTGAGGAGGTCTGAGCGCGGTCGCCCTAGATTGAGGTAGCGCATGCTTATCCGAGAGACGTTTGCCACCACTATCCAGCAGCGTATCGAGCCGGTTGTCAAAGTGGTTGATCGCCGCCCTGCGGTCATCCTCGGTGAGATCCGCAACCTCGTCGTCACTCCGCAGTGGGAACGCTACCTGCGCAGCTTCCTCGACAGCTACTCCGACGCCGCCGATCGCACCGAGGAGCAGGGCATCGGCCTCTGGGTCAGCGGGTTTTTCGGCTCCGGCAAGTCGCTCCTGGTCAAAGTGCTCGGGACGCTCCTTGAGGGGCACGACCTCGACGCCCAGTCCGTCCACGATATCTTCCTCAGCCGCCTGCCGGCGAATAGCCCTGACCGGGCACCCATCGCTCGCTACCTCCAGATCATCAAGCGTAAGCTCACCACCACGATTGTCGGCGGCAACCTGCACGCGATGCAGGCCACGCGCGACGACGCGCTCGCGCTGATTACCTTTAAGCTCTTTGCCTACGACCGGGGCTTTACCCAGAACTGGCCACTGGCCTGGGCAGTTGAGTATCAGATCGACGAGCGCAGTAAGACGATTGCGTTCCGACAGCGCGTCGCGGAGCGCAGTGGCGTCAGCTGGGATCAGGTTAGCGTTGACCCGGAGTTTTACCTCGAAGACCTGTATGCTGCTGCCTCCGAGACGTTGCCGGAGCATTTCCGCGAGGACCCCGCCGCAGTGGAGCGCGCGGTGACCATGGTCGCACAGCGCGGGATCACGCCGGTCGATCTCATCGGCCGTCTGCGGCGCTGGTGTGAGGCCCGCGATGGCGGTGGCCGGCGCCATAAGCTGCTCATCCAGCTTGACGAGCTCGGGCAGTGGATCTCGGGCGGCCCGCGCACCGAGCGAGCGCAGCAGGTTCAGGCCCTGATTGAGACCGCCGCCACAAGCGGCAATGGCCGGATCTGGATCGCGGTCACGGCCCACGGCGATGTCCAGGCGCTCCGCTCCAGCCTGCAGCAGGAAGAGTACGCCAAGATCAACCAGCGCTTTGGCAGCAAGTGTAAGCTGAGCAACGAAGATATTAGCCTGGTGGTCGAGGAGCGCATCCTGCGCAAGACGCAGCCCGCGCGCGCCCATCTTATGCAGCGATTTACCGATCGCAGCGGCGACCTCACGGATATGGGCACGGTGCAGGGGCACCACGAGTACCCGACGCCCGATCCGGAACGCTTCGCACTCTTCTACCCGTACTTGCCCTGGACGGTGGCCGTGATCCCTGATGTCGTCAAGGGTATTGCCCAGGCCTCCGGCCGCGACGAGGCGCTGACCGGCTCGAACCGCACCATGATCGCCGTGGTCCAGGGCGCGATCATCGAGACGCCGGGTCTGCTCGAAGGGCCGGTTGGGCGTCTACTCTGTCTGGCCGACCTGTACGATCAGCTGTCGACCGATGCGCCGATTGAGACCAAGACCGATCTGAACCGTGTGCGCGAGAGCGTCCCTGGGGCCACCGACTTTACCCCGCGTGTCGCTCGGGCACTCTATATGCTCGGTGAGGCGGAGTATATCCCGCCGACGCTCGATCATATCGCCCGCGCGCTTGTGGATTCACTGGAGGCTGATCTGGCAGCGGTGCGCGCCAGGGCAAAGGTTGAGCTTGATCGGCTCGTCGAGGCGCGCTACGCCAAGCGGGTCGGCGACGAGTACACCTTCCTCAACACGCAGCAGCGTGGCTTTCAGGATAAGGTGCGCGACAAGGCCGACGAGCTGCAGTACAAGAATGACGAGCTGATCGAGGCGCTCAAAGGCTATGAGAGCGACGACTACTTGCGCTTTGACCAGCCGACCCTTGAGGGCCGCGAGATCAAGCTGAAGCTGGAGCTTGACAACCGGGTGGTTCGTAACACCAGCGCGTATGTCAGTCTACGTGTCTTCAGCCCCTTCCAGCGCGCCCTCGACACCCAGCTGGGCAATGATGCGGCGATGAGGCAGCGCTCGAATGAGAGCCCCGACGCGATCGTTATCCGGCTCGATGATGTCCCCGGCCTGCGGGCCACACTCGCCCTGGCAATGGCGACTGAGGCCGTTGCCCAGGAGGTCACGTCCTCGGCGATCGCCGGCGAGGCGGAGAAGGATGTGGCGCGCCAGGCGCGCAAGGATGATCTCCAGAGCCATAAGGCGGAGGTGCGGCGCTTGCTCGGCCAGTCCGTACGCGGCGCCAGGCTCTTCTTTCGCGGCACGACCTACGACCCCACGCCGAGCGAGAGTCCCGGCGCGGCTATCCGGGCGACGCTCGCCGAGATTGTGCCCCAGCTCTACGCGCGCTTCAGCGATGTGCCCTACAAGATCACCAATGAGGAGACGGCGGTGAAGGCCGCCCTCGCCGGGAATACGACCAACAACGACCTGCGCGGGCTCGGCGTGTACCGCGCCGATGGCACGCTCAACGACGCGCACCCCCTGCTCAGCGCCCTGCGCTCACGCCTGCCGATTGACGACCAGTACCAGCAGTTTGTTCAGGCCGACACGCTGCGCAGTGACATCGAGCGCCCCCCTTTCGGCTGGGACCCCAACACGGTGAAGGTCGGGCTGGCGCTGCTGCTGCGGGCCTCGGCGTGTCGCCTGATCGACAATAGCCGCACCCTGATGGACCCCGCAGACAATGACGTGATCCTGGCGCTGACCAAGGAGGCGAAATTTCGGAACCTGCGCGTCCAGGGGGTGCGCTCGGATCTGACGATGGACGAGCTGCGCGCGATCCGTGGCTACATCGAAGCGCTCTTCACGGTCAACCCCCGCCCGGCGCTGCAGCAGGCCAGCCTGAACAATGTGCTCGGCGAGAAGCTGAATGAGAGCGCCCGCCAGGCCCAGTCCGTTCAGTCATGGGCGGTCACCGCGCGTTGCCTCTTGCCGATAGCCTTTGAATCGGGCAGCAGCCTGGTCACGGAGCTATTGAATAACGGCTCCCCGCAGGCCCGGCTGCCACGCTTCAAGGAGCAGGCCGACACGCTGGTCAGCTACCACGAGCTGCTGCGCGGCCTGGTCGACTTCCAGCGCGAGCACGGGGCCGAGTTCGTGAACATCCGCGAATTCTACACGGGCATGGTCAACGCCGAGACCAATATCCCTGAAGTGGGCCGCTTCATCGGCGACTGGCGCGTGGTCACCACTGAGCGCAGCGTCACCGACCCGCAGCGCTGGAATGAGGTGGTGCGCTCCTTCCAGGCCGCCCAGCAGGCCCTCACGGCCCAGGCGGCGAGCTGGCGACAGCAGGCGCAGGATACGCTCACGTCCGCAGAGAGCGGCCTGCGCGAGCGGCTGCGCACGGTCGGCGTGCCCGACGAAGCCCTCGACGACGAGATCGCCGGGATGAGTCCAATCTATACACCCATCCGCGAGCGCCTGTCCGCAGCCGAGCTGAGCTTCACGGATGCGCGCGGCGCGCTCACCGCCCTTGCGGGAGCCGACGCCGAGCTGCGCCGCCGGGTCGCCGAGCTGCGCGAGAAGTATCGGCCAGTCGTCGTTGTGGAGCGCCGCGAGCTGCGGCTGCGCTGGGCCGACATGGTAAGCGCTGCGCGGATCGAGTCGGACGCCGACCTTGAGCAGGTGCTTGAGGCGCTGCGCCGACGCCTGCAGGCGCAGATCGATGACGATACCGCCCTTATTCTGGAATAGCACGGGCCGCTGAGAACATGCTATGGCACACACCTACGATGCTGATCTCCATGCCCTCGAAGCCCTGGTGGTAGACAACACTGACCTTGAGCGCCTGGAGGCGCTGCTTGAGCAGTTCAATATCTTCGAGGCCCTCGGTGTGGTTCGCCAGGAGCTGCGGCACTCCGACTTCCTGGCCTTCCTCTGCAACCCGGCGGCACCCCATGGCCTCGGCGACAACGTCATCAAGCACATCCTCCAGCATGTGCTGATCACTGGGCGCAAGCGTGCCCTACCGATCAGCCTGTTCGACCTGGATGTCTGGGATTTCGAACACCTCCAGGTGCGCCGCGAATGGCAGAATATCGACATACTGCTCCTCGACAGCCGGCACAGTCTGGCCATTATCATCGAGAATAAGGTCGATAGCGGCGAGCACTCCAGCCAGCTTTCGCGCTACTGGGCGACGGTTCAAGAGCGCTATCCCAGCTGGCGCGTGGTTGGGCTCTACCTGACCCCATCCGGCGATCTTCCTTCCGACCTGCACTTTTTTCCGTTGGGGTATACGACGGTCTGCACGGTTTTGGAGAACCTGGTGCAGCGTCGGGCCTCGACCCTGGGTGCGGATGTGCGCACCCTCATTACGCATTACACGCAGATGCTACGGAGGCATATCGTGGGCGACTCTGAGATCGCGTTGCTCTGCCAGCGCCTGTATATTCGCCATAAGCGCGCCTTCGATCTGATCAACCAGCAGATTGAGGCGCGCACCGAGCGGCGGCGGCGCCTGATCGAGGGCTTGATTCGTCAGAATTCCACACTCACGATAGATCCCGGCGGCCGTGGTAGGTATCTCCGCTTCATTCCAACTTCCTGGGATACCAATGCGCTGCGTGGCGACAAGGGCTGGACACCGTCGCGGCGCATGCTGCTCTTCGAGTTCGTCAACACTGCTGAGATCTTGCAGATCGCCCTCTGCCTCGGACCTGGCCCAATCGAGCGACGCCAACCGCTGTATACGCTCGCCGAGGCCAATCAGCCGCCGTTCCGGCTCGCTCATCAGGGCTTGCAGCCGAGGTATAACTGGCTCTACTGGCGGTCGATCCTGACGGGCGAGCAGATCGGCGAGGGGAGCGACGCCGAGCTGGAGCAGGAGATCCGTCAGCACTGGGAGAGCTTCCTGCACGAGGAGCTCCCCGCAATCGACGCGCTGCTACGTACCCAGAGCTGGATCTGGCAGTCGGGTCAGGCCCCTGCTGTCGACGTGCCGGCCGACACCACAGACGATATGACCGACTCGACTACCGCTGAATAACCCCCAGGAACCCCGCCATGCTCAAGCGCCACAAAGACCTGCTCCGCCCGCTCGTTGCCGCCCTGCGCGCCGCCCTGGCAGGTGCCACCGCCGCCGATGGTAGCTGGCAGCGCGGCGACCTCGACCGTGAACTGGAGCGCCTGGGCATCGCGCAGGATGGTGTGGCCCTGCCGCGCGACGTGGTGCGCGACCCGGCCGAGCTGCCGGCCCGCGAGGCCGCCGCCGCCTCTATCGAGGCCGCGGTGAACGGCTCGAAGGGCACCGAGGCCGAGCAGAAGCGCCGCGCCGCCCGCGAGGAGTTCGTCGAGCGTGCCGCCTACACCTGGATCAACCGCCTGCTGGCCCTGCGCACCCTGGAGGCCCGCGGGCTGATCGACGAGACCCTGCGCGCCAACCCCGACTACGACGAGCTCTCCGAGGCGCTCTATGCCCTGCGCCAGGAGCAGCCCCAGCGCGCCGGCGGTGCCGACGGCGGCTGGTGGGCCGTGATCGCCGACGCCTGCGCCGCCCAGGCCGTTGCCCTGCCCGGCCTCTTCGACCCGCGCGACCCCTCAGCGGCCCTGCGGCCCTCGACTCCGGCCCTGCTGCGCTGCGTGGCCCTGGTCGGCACGGCGCCCAGCGGCTTCGCCCTCGACGAGGCCGACGCAGCCTTCGCCGACCCGGATGCGATCGGCTGGGCCTACCAGTTCTACCAGGAGGCGGCCAAGGCCCGCGTCTACGCCAAGCTCGGCGCCGGCGGCAAGGCCGCGACCCGCGCCGAGATCGCTGCCGCTACCCAGCTCTTCACCGAGCCATACATGGTCCAGTGGCTGCTCCAGAACAGCCTCGGCCGCTCTTACCACGAGGCCTACCCTGATAGCAAGCTCCCCGAGACCTGGGCCTACTATATCCGCAACCGCCCCGAGGGCCAGGCCGCGCCTGAGCACCCGCGCCCGCTGGAGGCGCTCGACCTGATCGACCCCTGCTGCGGCTCGGGCCACTTCCTGCGCGAGGCCTTCGATATGTTCGCCGCGATGTACCGCGAGCAGCATCCTGAACTGAGCGCGGTGCAGATCGCCGACCGCATCTTTGAGCGCCACATCCACGGCATCGACCTCGACCCGCGCGCCGCCCAGCTCGCCGCCCTCACCCTCTACCTGCGCGCCTGTGATCTGGTCAAAGAAGAAGCCCGCCGACAGCGCCGACCGCTATCGGCTATCGGCTATCGGCTATCGGCTATCAACATCGCCACCACGCCGAGCGGCCTGAGCGCCGGCGCCCTACAGCGCCACCTGCGCCGCCACCCCGAGGACCGGGTGATGAAGCCGCTGCTTGAGGGCGTCTTCGCCGCCCTGGAGCGGGCCGACGTGCTGGGCAGCCTGCTGCGCCCCGCCGAGCATATCGACGCGGCTATTACGGCGCTCCAGGGCACCCACCAGGTGGCCATGGACTTCGACGCCGACGACGCCACCCTGCGCCGCACAATCACCGCCCTGGCCAAGAGCGACCCCGCCGAGCTGAAGCGTTTGCTGCTCGACCGGGTGGCGACCAGCTTCGCCGCCGAGGCCGGCGACAGCGACGTGGCCGCGCGCCTCTTCGGTCGCGAGGCCGCCGGCGGCGTGCGCCTGCTCCAGCTCCTCGACCGCAGGTATGCGCTGGTGGTGACCAACCCGCCGTATATGGGAAGCGCAAATATGGATGCGCTGCTGAAAAGCTACGTCGAGAAGCACTTCAAAGCCGGCAAGCGCGACCTTTACGCCGCCTTTATCCTACGCTGCCTCAACCTCTGCCGCTCTCAGGGCCGGGTGGCGATGATCACCCAGCAGAGCTGGATGTTCCTGCGCTCCTTCGCCGAGCTGCGCGGCGGCGAGGTCGGCCTGCTCCAGACCAGCACTGTCGAGTCGCTGGCCCACCTCGGAGCGGCAGCGTTCGAGGAGATCAGCGGCGAGGTCGTGCAGAGTGTTATGTTCGTGCTGGGCAATACTCGACCCCAAGCCGACCATCGCATCACCGCCTTACGCCTAGTAGGCCTGCGCAGCCCGGCCGAGAAGGCCCGCCTGCTGTGCGATGTGATTATTCCTCACCCCGCCGTCTCCACCCCCAAGCAGAGCGATTTCATGGCGATCCCCGAGAGCCCGCTCGTGTATTGGATTCCCCCAAGAGTGAGTGAGGTACTGGTTAGCTTCAAACACATTAGCGATGTGGCTGACGTTCGCCAAGGTATAGGCTGTGCAGATGTTCTACGATTTGTTCGACAAATTAATGAGATACAAATTGGTCAACTTCATCAAGGGTGGGTGCCTTATGTAAGAGGTGGAGGATGCTGTAAATGGTACGGGCTCGAAAAAACCGCCATTGATTGGGCAAATCAAGGCGCGCGAGTGAAGCTTTCGCGCTCAATTGTGCCAAGTGAGCAGAGATACTTCTCTACTGGTCTGACCTATACTGATATTGCCGGAGGAGCTTTGTCCGTAAGAAGTATGTTAAACGATACAATTTTCAGTGATGGAGGCCCTGGAATATTTGTTTTGGAAGAAAAACACTACTGGAATGTCGCTGCTGTGTTAAACTGTCGTTTGATATCTTATATTTTGCGAGTAACTAGCCCGAGTGCTTTACATTTTCGGATGGGTTATGTTGCTAACTTGCCTCTACCAAAGAATTCACCTCGATCCCTTCATGATATTGCAGCCATTTGCCTCACCCTCAAGCGCCAACTCGTCGCCGCGGACCCGACCGAGCGCAGCTTCGCGGGCGTGCCCGCCGCCATAGCGCCGGGCGAGGCCATCGCCGCAGTGCTGCACACGCTGGAGGGCATCAACGAGCGCGAGGTGTTCGCGGCCTATGGCGTGGCGGGCGAAGACATGCGCGCCGTGCTGGACGAGACGGGCGTACCCGCGGGCTTCCACCCGCTAGTGGCGGGATATGATGCGCTGCCAAGCCTCCCGGCGTCTCCAGATCGCCCGGCGTCTGAAGACGCGGCCTTCGTAGACGTAGCTGAGGCGTTCACGCCGACGGAGAGCTACCTGGAATTCCAAGATCGCATCGCGCCCACAGCAGCGGATCTGCGGCGGATCAAGGATCGGCTGCGGGCGCTCTACGAGGCCGGCCCCGGAGTGAAGGAGAGCGAGGAGGCAGCGGAGGCCGAGGGCGACGACGAGGGCGACGAGGCAGCGGCATCGGGCGCGCACATCCCCATCCCCACCGAGACCTTCCTGGAGGAGCTGTCGGTCAAGATGCAACTCCACCCGATCAGCGTCTACTGGCTGCTGGAGGAGCTGCGCGGCGAAGGGGCGCGCTGCAAGCCCGAGGAGCGCCGCCTGCTAGAGGACCGGCTCTCGGTGCTCACCCTGCGCCTGCTCGGCCACCGCTGGCCCAGGCAGATCGAGGCCGGCGAGCCAGTGCCCGACTGGGCCGACGAGGATGGGATCATCCCGCTCACCCCCGGCGCGGGCCAGCCCACCCTGGCCGAGCGCCTGCGCCAGCGCCTGCGCGCCGAGGACGGGGCCACCGGCGCGCAGCGGGCCGAGGCCCTGCTCGTCGAGCTGACCGGCCAGAGCCTGGAGGAGTGGTTGCGCCGCGAGTTCTTCAAGCGCCACACGCGCCAGTTCAAGTACCGCCCGATCACCTGGCACCTGGCTAGCGACCCATCGGCGGCCGGCGGCAAGGGGCGAGGCAAAGGCAAGGGCCGCTCGGCGCCCGCCTTCGAGTGCCTGCTCTACTACCACGCCTGCGCCGGCGACGCCATGGCCCGCATCCGCACCCAGTACGTCGAGCCGCTGCTGCGCGACGAGCGCCAGCGCATGGCGGCCGCGCGCCGGGCCAATCAGGAGACCGAGGCCGCCCAAGCCCAGGCCCGCATCCAGGAGCTTGAGGACTTCAACCGGCGCCTCGCCGAGATCGCCGAGGCCGGCTTCGACAGCCCCGAGCTGGCGAAGCTGCTGGCCGATGAGCCGCTGGACCGCTGGGACGGCGACGGCTACACCCCCCCGCTGTACCAGGAAGACCTGCGGCGCCAGGAGCAGGCATGGCGCGTCGACCTCAACGACGGCGTGCGGGTGAACATCGCGCCAGTGCAGCTCGCCGGGCTCCTGGCCGGCGACGTGCTCAAGGCCGCCGACGCGAAGAAGGCCATCGCCGACCGGGCGCGCTGGCGCAGCGACGAGCGGCGCTGGGTGCGGGCTGGCAAGCTGCCGCGCTGCGGCTGGATGGACGAGGCCGCGCCCGAGAATTCCGCGTGGACGAAGCTGGCCCCGCAGCGCGCGGCTGAGCGGGCAAAGCTGGAGGCGAAGCGCAAGGCGGCGCTGGGGGAGGGGTAAAACAGAATATCATAGACTTTTTTGCGAATTTCTTGTAAAATAAGGAGAGAAATGCGCTAATCACACGAACATGCACGGTTCATGCTCCTGTAGGGGCGAAGGCAGAAGGCTGAGGGGACGACTGCCATGATGATCGAGTTCAGCGTCACGAACTTTCGCTCATTTCGGGATGAGCAGCGTTTCAGCCTGGTGGCCAGCACTGCCGACAAGTCGCTCAGCGATAACCTCGGTGTCAGCGCAGGGTTCAAGCAGCGTCTGCTGCGCAGTGCGGTGGTCTATGGCCCGAACGCATCAGGCAAGAGCAACCTGATCCTGGCACTAGGATTCCTGCATCTGCTCATCCTGCGCGCGGCCCAAAGCCCCCCGACGGTTGGGCGCCGGATGATCGATCACCCGCTGCTCAAACCATTTGCCCTGGAAACCGCAAGTAGCACGGCGCCGACCCGCTTCGAGCTGCATATGCTGCACGACGGCGTGCGCTACCAGTATGGCATCGCGATTGACCGTAGCGCCATCCGCGAGGAATGGCTCATCGCGTATCCGAAGGGCCAGCCGCAGACCTGGTTTGATCGTCGCTGGCGTGGTACTGCTGACGAGGCACCACAGCAGAGTCAGATGATCCGTGAGCAAGCGACGCTCTTTGGTGATAGCGAGAGCGATGTGCTTGGTCGGGGCGAGGCTGATCGCTATACCTGGTATTTTGGCCCGCGGCTTAGCGGTGAGAAGCAGCGTCTCGCAGATCTGTCACGCATTGATGTGCCGTTTCTCTCCACCGGGGCAACCTTCGGCAATCAGCAGTTACGCCATGTGTACGAGTGGTTCGCCAGGGGGCTGAGCGTGCTTAACCCCTGGGGGCGACCTGATCTTACCGGCGAGACCGCAAAGCGCACCCTGGATAATGCGCAACTGCGCGAGGTTGTACGCGATCTTCTGGCCCATGCCGACATTGGCATTGAGGATTTTCGCGCCCAGGAGATCCCGATCAAGGATGACCCGAAGTTTGGTGACGTGCCGGAACAGCTGTTGAGCGCGATGGATGGGCTTGACTTTCGCCGGGTTGACCTGCGTATGCGCCACCGAGCGCCACGCCTGCCCGAAGGCGCCATCGAGTTCGAGCGCGACGACGAATCACTCGGGACGCTGCGCTTCTTCGGTATCGTTGGCCCAGTTGCGGAAGCGCTGGCGCGCGGCGCAACCCTGTGCGTCGATGAGTTTGATGACAGTCTGCACCCGCTGATGGTGCGCCACCTGATCAGCCTGTTCCACTCAGCGCAAACCAACCCGCACAATGCCCAGCTCGTGATCAACACCCACGACGCGACGCTGCTCGACGGCCAGCTCTTTCGCCGCGATCAGATCTGGCTGACCGAGAAAGACGCCGATGGCGCGACCAGCCTGAACCCACTCAGCGACTACCGCCCCCGCAAGGGCGAGTCGCTGATGCGCGGGTACCTGTATGGCCGCTACGGCGCGGTGCCGCTGCTTGATCAGGTAGCGAAGACCCCGGCCCGCCAGCGCAACCGGGCGCACGCGCCGAACGATGAAGGCGAGTACGCCGATGGTGCGGATGATGCCACGACAGCAGCGTAACAACCCCGCCCGCCGGGCGCGAAGCGATGCCAGCTTCCGGCGTCGCGACGCCTCATATTCGCCGCGCGCTGTGCTGCTGATTGTCTGCGAGGGTGCGGCGACCGAACAGCACTACTTCGACGCATGGCGGACAAGTGCCAGGCTATCGACCGTTACCATCGAGGTGTATGGCGGTGCGGGGCAGGCAGGCGAAGTTGTCGCGGCCGCCATTCAGAAGCGCGACCGGCGCAAAACAGCCTATGATCGCGCACTGCGCCGTGGACAGGACGCCGATCCCCCCTTCGATCAGGTCTGGTGCGTCTTCGACCGCGAGGGGCAGTATGAGGTCGCCGCTTTCTGGAGCGCAATAGAGCGCGCTGATCGCGAGCAGATCAAGCTGGCGCTCTCGAACCCCTGCTTCGAGTACTGGTACCTGCTCCACTTCCGTGACACCGATGCGCCCTTTCATAATGGCGAGGAGCTGAAGCAGGCGCTGCGCCGCTACATCGAAGGCTATGCGGAAGAATCTGATCCTTCTGCGCGGCTGCTGCCACTGACCGCAACCGCCCTTGAGCGCGCCCGTCGGCGCTACGAGCGCCACGCGGATCGCGAGGGAGATCGCTTCCCCAACCCATCGACAACGGTCTACGCCCTGGTCGAGCAGTTTATGCCAGGGTGATCAGACTACCACCATATCGCCCCGGTGCAGCTCGCCGGGCTACTGTCGGCGATGTTCTCAAGGCGGCAAACGTGAGGAAGACCAGTGACGATTGGGCAAGCTGCCGCGCTGCGGCTGGATGGACGAGGCCGCGCCCGAGAACCTCGAGTGGACGAAGCTGGCCCCTCAGTGCGCGGTCGAGCGGGCGAAGCTGGAGGTGGGGGCGCGAGGCGAAGGATGAGCTGACCTATAATGTTATTATGTTATTTCACTTCTTTCCTGTGAATACCGAACGTCTATGGGTGAACCGCGACAATCAACAGGAGTGCCTGATGATCAAAACAACTCGCCAAAGAGTACTGATACTGCGCGCCCGGAGAAGAGTAAGGGTCAACTCTGGCGCGAAAAAGATAGCCTTCTGCGCGCTCCAGAGAAGGTAAAGGGATCTGCCGATACTGAAAGTATCGAGTGTGACAATAAAATATATACAGAAAAATACAGTCAATTTGTATATGAAACAAACGAAATAATTAATGAGCTAAAGAATGAGGAAAAGGGTCTTCCAGCTGTGAAGGATGTTGTTCTGAAGGTTCTCGATACACCCTTAACCCGCATTCAAGGAATCGGTCGATGGTATCAACAACTTCTTCTACGCCGAACCTCCCTTCTCGGCCAGCTCATCTATAGCCAAAGTGAACCCGGCGATGGTGGGCTGGTCGATCAAGTCCAGCAGGCCGTCAATCTTGCCCAGAAGGCTGCACACCTGTTCGAGCAGTTCATTGATGAAAGCCAACACCACCCTTACAGCCGTGTAAAAGCCCAGGATGCGATCTTCTCCGTATACACCTGCCTCGAAGAGGTCCTTGAGCTGTTGGAGAAACCATGAATAACGACGACCCAGCCACAGCTTGACTTACGGAACGAATATGCTAATATTAAACCTATATATGGAGAGTAACGATGGATATCACTAGCCTCGAACCCAAGCTCATCCAGCAGGCCATTGAAGATGCCGATAAGCGCCTTGTGCCCTGGTGTTCCTGGTTGCAAGCTACGCCAAGCTTCGGTGCAAATCCAGCCCGTGTGGCCGCACTAGCAATAGATCTACAGAAAATTGCTCATCGTGTGGATAATCTTGCATGCTATTATGATCGTCCTGGTGACGAGTATAGACAGGTACAACTATACAGACAAACACGAATGAAAATTTACAAAATGATCGAGATTATCGATCATATTCGCATCAAAAAGCAAGGCTCACGCGATTATGCTCGTCACATTGCTGACCATCTTTGTGAATTCCAGACCTTTCTGAGTGCCATGAGTCATGTGTTAGATCGCGAGGAGATTGAGGTAGATCGAAAATGTTGATAAAGCCTGAAGTATCGATCTATACTCGTAATAGTAATCCATACTTGAACCACGCCTCAATTCAATGAGTATCCAAAACCCGTCAGACACCTCCTTCCTTGCTGACCTACATAAATTCATCCATGACTATTGGATCGAACTAAAGCAACACCCCCCCTCCAGGCACAGTTTACAACAATTCCATACAAATTTACTCTCCACCATTCAACAGATCGGCGAGCACTTCGCTGGTCGTTATGATGTGCAGTCACTTGACTACTCCGAGAGCGGAAAAGCTTATCGCCGCCTTTACGAGTGCTTGCGCGGAGTAGCGCAATATTGTGACCCACAGACACCATATTCAGCTGACCGTGTCAGATCCCTGATCAAGAATCTTCGTGCAGCCCAGGACAGCGTAGATAATTTTGCCGCCTTAAACCTGACCTCTACAGAACCAGCCCCGCCCCTACCCATTGCATTGTTTCTTGACCCCGAAGATGAGATATTAATAACCTTCACTTCTCACCCGGATAAAGGTAACTACGAACTTCAGCTTGAGCGTCGTAACCGCATCGGAACACTAAGAACTGAGAATGTGTCGCAAGTAAAGATCTCAATGGAACGCCTTAGGGAGGATTCTCTTAACATTGAGGCTATAGGGATTCAATTAGGAAAAGCGCTCTTCAATACTTTCATGGCTGTGGATCTGTTTAGTGCCGCCAAAAGTTCGGCTGAGAACGCTCAACGCTACCTCAGGGTTCGGCTAGTTTACCCGGCGGAGATTCATGATCTCCACGAACTACCATGGGAGGCTGCATGTGTTCCAGATAAAGAGCCCGCTGAGCGACTCTTCGGGGAACGAGTAGCGTTTTCGCGCAGACCGCAGCATATCGAAATAACTCCTGGCAGTCTAGTTCCAAAGAAGGATGATCTGCGCTCTTTAATAGTAGTCAGCGCTCCATCAAATCCGGAATATTATAACCTCGCTCGTATTGATCGTAGCACCGTAATTGCCCAAGCCCTAGCAGCTCTTAAGCCGCTAATGACGCAACAACCTACCATCTGTCGCGATGGACAGTTTGCAGAGATTCTGAGTCAGCTACGGAATGGCTTTCATATTTTGTATCTTGTCGCCCATGGTTGCATCGTTAACGGTACTCCGCAGCTTTTTCTTGAAGATGATAAAGGTGCAGCAACGCGTGTGAATGGTCTAGATCTGGCTAAAGAGATTAGACAACTATCGCGGCGGCCCACGCTAGCATTCCTAACTGCGTGCCATAGCGGTGAGCGTGCTAGTAGTCCAACTGAAATACCTCCTCCTGATCATTGCTGCCTTGGAGCCCATTTGGTAAGCTCAGGTGTAGGAGCCGTTATAGCGATGCGTGGGCCTATCTTTATACCGACAGCTCAAGTTTTTGCAGCAGCTTTATTCCGCGAATTGGCACGTGATGGCTTCATTGATCGCGCCGTCTCTGCCGCACGTACGGATATTATGAGCTTTCCTGACGCGTGGGCTCCGGTTCTCTATATGAGCCTGGAAGATGGCCGCCTCTGGATCTATTGACCGAAGCAGCAGGATAATGAGAAGAACATAAGGGAAGTGCTATACTTCCTTATGTTACCGCATATCCGGGAGCACTCCGTATGCCCGTCACCGCCTACATTACCCGCGACCCCTCGGGCAACCCCTGGCCACCGGTACACGAGCATGAGGCGACGGCAGCCATCGGCATGATCCAGCGCCTGCACGAGGCCCTGAACCACGAGCGTGGCGCTTACGCGGTGCTTGCCAACCTCCAAGCCCCCAGCGCCGATCTTCTGGTACTCACCGAGCTGGGCGCGGGCGTGGTTGAGCTGAAGCACTACCCGGGGACGCTCTCGGTGCAGGCCGGTGAGTGGTACGCCGGCACCCAGCTGGTCAAGGCCGGGGCCGGTCACCCGAATCCGCGCGAGCAGGCGCAGTCCTACGCGAACCGCATCCGCAACGAGCTGCTGCCCTACCTGGTAAAGGGCTGGGCCCTGCCTGAAAGCGACCTTAGCGCGAAGCTGAAGCTCCAGACCGCCGTCTGCTTCAGTCATCCCGATAGTGCGATCCCCGCCGTCGTCAAAGAGGAGATCGAGCGCGACGCCCGCCAGCAGGGCCGCCGCTGGTCGACCTTCCAGCTGCTCACCCCGGCTGACTTCGCCACATGGGTCAGCGGGCTACGCTTCGGCGTCGAGAAAGATCGCTCGGCCCAGTTTGCACCACAGCGCCTGACCGCGAAGCAGGTTGCGGGCTTCGCCGAGCTGATCTTCAAATGCTCGGAGTGGACCGAGATCCGCAACCTGATGCCGACCGGCACGCCCTACGCCTACCTCACCCTGCGTCAGGCTGAACGGGAGCCGCAGCTGTTCCCGCTGCGCTCCATTGAGACTATGATCGGCCGCGACACGCAGCAGTCGACCCTGCACATCCCCCAGGGCTTCACGCGCTGCAGCCGGGCGCATGCGCGGGTCTGGCGCGAGGCCAGCGATGTCTGGGTCGCTGACGCGGGCAGCTCACACGGCACCTATGTGAATGGCCATAAAGTGACGTCGCGGGTCAAGCTTCGGCCTGGGCAGCGCATCACCCTTGGCGGTGCGGAGGCCGATGACAAGGTGTGCGAACTGCACTTCACGATTGATCTGCCGCCTGAGTTTCAGGCGAGTGCCACTGGACGCGATACATCAATAGGCTAGCGTTGTCTCAGGCATATCCATTATGACCGTAACACGTCTGCTCCAACCCGGCGATGTGCTCCAGCAGCGCTACGAGGTGGGCCATGCGATCGGCAACGGCGGGATGGGCTTCGTCTACCAGGTCGTCGATCAGCGCCTTGGCAAACGGCTTGCCCTCAAGCAGATTGTCGGAGCGACACCACAATTTCGTCAGGCCTTCCAGCGCGAGGCTATGCTCCTGGCAAGTCTCCACCACGACTCGCTGCCCGATGTCTCCGATCACTTCTCTGAGGGCGACTCCGATTTCATCGTCATGGACTATGTCGACGGCGATGATCTCGGTGCCTTTGTGCAGCGGGAGGGCGCGCTACCGGTCGATCAGGTGCTTGCCTGGGCAGACCAGCTACTCGATGTGCTGGTCTATCTGCATACGCGCCGGCCAGATCCGGTCATCCACCGCGATATCAAGCCGCAAAACATTAAATGCACCGACCGTGGCCGCGTCATTCTGCTCGACTTCGGTATCTCGAAGGGCAGCATCGGCGAGCGCCCGGCGACCGATCAGAGCATCGCCGCGAAGACCCCGCACTACGCGCCCCCTGAGCAGTCGCGCCCCGGTGGCACCGATGCCCGCAGCGACCTGTACTCGCTTGGTGCCACGCTCTACTTCTTGCTGAGCGGCCGTCGCCCCGAGGCCGCCGATGCGCGACAGACGGCGTTTATTAACGGCGACCCTGACCCGCTCCAACCACTCCACGCGATCAATTCCCGCGTGTCTCCGCAGCTCTCCGCGCTGATCCAGCGCACCATGGCCCTGCGCGCCGCAGACCGGCCCGCAACAGCGGCTGAGCTGCGCGAGTTGATCAAGAACAAGAACCTCCCTGTTCCAGTGACGCCTGATACAACAGATGCCACAGACGTGACCGATGATGAACACACGGTCTCAGTTACGCCGCCTGTAGAGCAAACCTCAGACCCCACGCCAGCTGCGGGGGTGATTGTCGTGCAGCCACGGAGCGGCGAGCGTGGCAGCCGCCCTGGACAAGGTGGGCCGCCAACGCTCCAGAAGCGTATCTACGCCCTTGTCCATCAGACGCTCGATAGCTACCCCGGGGCATGGATGGTCTGGTGTGATCCCAAGGGCGAATGGCGGCCACTCCTTGAGCGGGTCGCAGCGGATGAGCGCATGGGCGGCTTCGTGCTGGTCAATGTCGTGGGCCATATCGCTGATGAGGTCGGCGATCTCCAGGCCCGTCAGGCCGTCCAGACACGCATCGATGCACACAAGCCCTTTGTTCTGCTCATCCCAGCGGAGCCCGATCACCTCGGCTGGCTCTGGGCGCAGGCGCTCCTTGCCGAGCGGCGCTATACGAAGTCACTCCGCGAACAGCTGCTCGAATGGGGATGGCGCCCGCACAAACCGAATGTGCCCGACAATGAACTCGTCGCGCTGGCGCGCCAGGGTCTTCAGCAGGATCCGGTGGCCTGGGGCGGCGGCGGGCTCCAGCCACATATCCCGTTGCTGCTGGAGGTGCTCGCCGGCGGGGCCGCGCCGACGGAAGATGAAGCCTATGTGCTTGATCTCACCGTGGAGCAGACCGGCCTGCCCGAGTATCAGGCTGACGCCCAGAGCCGCTGGCGGGCGCGCTCGCTCGCCCGGCTGCTCGTCACCCAGGCCCATCAGGTGGCCCCGCGCATCATCCCCGCAACACACGAGCTGCTTATCCCCGAGGGTCAGCGATCCCTAGCGTTGAGCACACTCGGACAGTGGTGTGACAGCCTGCGGTTGAGCAAGGGGCTGGCACAATTCGTTCTGGACGCCGATAAGATCGCGACCCTGGGCGGGCTGCTCAGCGAGGTGACGGTCAAGCATGGGCCGTTCCTCTCCCGCACGGCGGAGCAGGCGCTGTTTGCCGCCGTGTGTCACCGATTGGCCGAGAAGAGCGGGAAAGATCTGCTGCAATCGCTCGCGAGCCTGGCAGACGACCTCGTACGCCACGCCGCAAGCTTCTGGGGCGATCCGAACGGGCAGCTGGATCCGGCGCTGGTCATACCCTGGAGCGAGCTGCTGCGTTTCAGCCAGGCTGCAAAACAGCTGCTCGATGCTGCCACGGATCGCGCTTGGAGCACCATCGAGGAGGCCGTGGCCTGGTATACCAAGGGCGGTTGGCGACTGGATAGTGCCGGCGAAGCGTTGCTTCGCAGCTTGAGCGTCGCCACACCAGAGCTACTGGCACTGATTACCCCGCTGCGCGAGGCGTATCGCTCACGCTGGGAGCGAACCCTCATCGACTGGTCGGATCTCTGGACCGGCGCCGGTTGTCCCGCCCTCCCCTTGGGCACTGCCGGAGAGTGGCTTTCGGCACAGCTCACGTCTCCGCAGCCAACCGCCATCGTCGTCATCGACGCCTTGCGCTACGACCTTGGCCTGCGGCTGGCCGCATTCGTCAACACCGCCGAGGGGGTAGAGCGCGCGGTTGTCCAGCCCGCGCGTGCCCTGCTCCCATCGATCACGGCGCTCGGTATGGGGGCGGCCTTGCCCATAAACGCGAGCAGCCTCCACGCCGACTATACCGGCACGGAGTGGCGATTGACCGAGGCAACCTCGGGCAATAACCTGAGCCAAGCCGAGCAACGCCGCGCGTGGCTACGTGCGCGCGGCATCATCCCAGAAGATGGGTTTGTGACGGTAGCGCATGCGCTTCGCGGCGATATCCCTGAGCCCAGCCGGGCGCGCAAGCGGCTGTTTATCACGGACGACATGATCGACCAGCTGGGCCATGACGATGAGCTCGAGCTGCTCGGGGCCGGCGTCGCCCTTGAGCGCTACCGTGACCTCGTAGCACGCCTGCGCGCAGCCGGCTGGCGACGGATCGTCATGGTGACTGACCACGGGTTTATCCACTGGTCGGGGAATACCGAAAAGCGACAGGCACCGCCAATGCCGGGTGCGGCCTATCGGTCACGCCGAGCGCTCGCCTATCCGCTGGAGACAAAGCTTCAGGAGCCGCATGCGTATGCGCCTGGGGGCCAGTGGCGTATCCTTACCGCACGTGGTGCGGCGAGTTGGAGCGCGTATGGCGGGCTTGGCTACTTTCACGGGGGTGCGTCGCTCCAAGAAATGGTTATCCCGTGCATTCAGATCACGTGGTCAGGCCAGGCGAGCCCGCTTGAGGTGCGGATTCAGCCGATCGCCCAGATCCTCTCGCTGCGCCCACGGATTGTGCTGATCGTTGAACGCACCAACTTACTCATTGAAGATACCCTGAGCCGCACCGTTGGGGTGATCATTCGCCACGCCCAGGATCGCACGATCCTGTTTCGTTCGGATCAGGTCGAGATCACCCCAGACCAGAGTCAGGTCTCGGTGTCGCTGCGCCTCAGTCCTGGTGCAGAGGCTGCCTGGGACGCGCCACTGCGCATTGAGGTGCGCGACGCCACGACCGAGGACGTCATTGCGGAGGCATCCAGCACCCTCCGTGCGCGGGTCGATGAGTGGTAGAATGGGAACATTCGTGCGTTCCAGCGGCGCAGTTCGTCGTTCGCATGAGCACCATACGATAGGCCCACGTGTATGACAAGCACTGCCCGGATAGCGCCATCATTCTCGCCCGACTCGCTCGACCGCAAGCTCTTCGCGGCCTTTCCTGGGCTGGTGATGCGTAAAGATCTGACCCAGGCGATCCGTGGCACAAGTAAGGCGCCATCGTACGTCATCGAGTTTATGCTGGGGAAGTACTGCGCGAACCTCTTCGACGATGACGAGGTGCGCGACGGGCTTCAGATTGTGCAGCAGGAAGTGGCCGAGTACATCCCCCGCGGCGACGAGACCGAGGTGATCAAGTCGGCCATCCGCGAGCGCCCACCGCGCCGCCTGATCGACCTCGTCAAGGTTGAGCTCGACGAGAAGCAGGAAGGCGGCATCTACTGGGCGACCCTGATCACCGCGAATATTAACCGCGTCCGCATCGCCACCGACATCGTGACACGCTACGACCGGCTCCTGATGGCGGGCGCGTGGTGCAATCTGCGCGTCGACTACGACGACAGCTTTAAGATCGGGAATCGCTTTTTTCCCTTTGTCGTCCAGCGCCTGGAGCCGGTACAGGTAGGAGCCGTGGATCTCGATGAGTACTGTGCCAACCGAGCGCGCTTCTCACGCGATGAGTGGATCGACGCGCTGATTCGTACCATGGGCTACGAGCCGACACACCCGGCGCTGACTGATCGGGTCAAGCTGCTCTACTTAGTGCGGATGATCCCGCTGGTGGAGAGCAACTACCACCTGATCGAGCTCGGCCCGCGCCAGACGGGCAAGTCCTTCTGCTTTACCGAGTTCAGCCCATACGGCACGCTCCTGGCCGGCGGCGCGGTGACGGTGCCGAAGCTCTTTATGAGCAACACCAATCCGCCGCGCCTTGGCCTGATCGCACAGCGCGACGTAGTCGGCTTCGATGAGATCGCCGGCGGCGCCTTTGATGCCGAACACGACAAGAACCTCTATAAGAGCTACATGGAGAACGGCCAGATTAACCGTGGCACGATCACCGTGCCCGGCGAGGCCAGCTTTGTCTTCAACGGGAATATGAACTACGACCCGCGGCAGAGCACGCAGGCGGATCATCTATTCAAGCCACTCCCCGCCGGTATTGCGGACGATACCGCCTTCCATGATCGCTGGTCAGCCTATCTGCCTGGCTGGGAGATGCCGAAGCTCACTCCCGAGATGATCACGCAGCACGTCGGCTTCATCCTCGACTACACCAGCGAGATGTTCCATCGTGAACTGCGTCGCATTGGCCACTATGGCTCCCTATGGGAGCGCTGGTTCGAGGCCATCCCTGGCGAGTGGAGCGCCCGTGACCGGCGGAGCGTGAATAAGACCTTCTCCGGCCTGACCAAGCTGATCTTTCCAGCCGGCGAAATGAGCAAAGATGACGCCCAGCTCCTGCTCCACATGGCCATCGAGCTACGGCTACGCGTGCGCCTGCAGATGCACACGATGAGCCCGCAGGAGTTCCCGCTGACCACATTCTCGTATGTCGACCGTGAGACGGGTGTGGTAGAGCGCGTTGCCATTGATGCGTAGCTATGATGCAAGGTGCAGCATCACTTATGGCTGTATTGCGACACTGTTCCTGATACGAGATACCAGATCTGCATAGCCCTCCTTGGTTCACTCAGACGGCCGCCTACGCTATCACGGCCCGCGCCTGCCACACCGCCGGAGTGGTCTCGCGCTCCTGCCCGTCGCTATTGGGGCTGAAGATGTTACCGCGCTGTACCACCGACAAGATGCGCCGCTCGTCAGCGACTAACCCGAAAAATAACGTTAAAAAATGATCTGCTTCGGGCACGCTTTGTGCCCGCACGATGCAGTAGTCCGCCTGATAGCGGCCCTGCTCGAACACGCGCACCCGGCGCTCGTAGCGGCGCTGCGGGTCGCGGCGCAGGCGGTAGACCCGACCGGGATGCAGGCCGCTCGACACATCGAGGAAGCCCTGGCGCTCCAGCAGGGCGTGCTGCGGGCCGAGGAACAGGCGCAGCGTGTTCTCGGCGCGCTGGGCCGGGGTCAGCCCATCGCCAAGGTCGCGCTGGTCGCCGATGGCCAGGATCTCGCGCGTCGAGGTGCCCGGCTGA
>JBAXES010000006.1:0-25757 GCA_037140315.1 Chloroflexales bacterium | reverse complement strand
GCCACCTCGAGTCGCGTAAGCGCTGGCTCCTGGCCGAGACCGCCCGCCACAGCCAGCTCGTGGTCGACGCCGGTGCCGCCGCCGCCCTCACCCGCAAGGGCAAGAGCCTGCTCCCCGCCGGCATCGTCGAGGTCGCCGGCAGCTTCGACCGCGCGCAGACCGTGCGGATCTACAGCCAGGACGGGCGCGAGATCGCCCGCGGCCTCACCCAGTACTCCGCCGATGACGTCCGGCTGATCTGCGGCCTGCGCTCCAGCCAGATCGCCGACGCCCTCGGCTACGACTACGGCCCCGAGGTGGTCCACCGCGACGATATGGTGGTGCTGACGTGAGGGAGCTGACAGATGATTGAGATCCGCCCGGTCGCGGGCTACGCCGAGTATATGGCCTGCGAGGAGCTCCAGCAGGTGACGTGGGGCGGCGGGGTGGTGCCGCTCAATATGCTGGTCACCGCCCACACCAGCGGCGGGGTGGTGCTGGGGGCCTTCGACACGGCTGCGCCCACCGCTCCGCTGGTCGGCTTCGTCTTCGGCTTCCTCGGCCGCGCCCCCGACGGCCACCTCAAGCACTGCTCGCATATGGCCGCCGTCATGCCCGCCTACCGCGACGCCCGCATCGGCGAGCGGCTCAAGCTCGCCCAGCGCGCGGCGGTGATCGCCCAGGGCATCGACCTGATGACCTGGACCTTCGACCCGCTGATCAGCCGCAACGCCAACCTGAACATCCGCAAGCTCGGCGCGGTCTGCCGCACTTACAAGCCGAATATCTACGGCCCCGAGCCGGTGCCCGACGATGACCTGCCCTCGGATCGCTTCCAGGTCGAGTGGTGGCTCAGCTCGGCGCGGGTCGCCGCGCGCCTGGCGGGCGCCGACCTGCCGCCCTCGGGCGAGGCGATCCTGGCCGGCGCGACCCTGCTCAACCCCGACCCCGATGGCCCGACGGCGCCGGTAGCGGGCGAGCGCCTGGCCCTGCGCATCCCCGCCGACATCGACGCCCTGCGCGGGTCGGACCTCCCGCGCGCCCGCGCCTGGCGTCACCAGCTCCGCGAGGTAGCCAGCGCCGCCTTCGCCGCCGGCTACCTCGTGGCCGAGTACGCCCGCCGGGGCGACAGCGGCTACTACCTGCTGCACAAAAGCAAGGGCGCGGCCTCCCTATGAGGCGACGCACCATACTCGCTTTATATTTGGGTTGGGTGGCAAAGCCACCCAACCCAAATATAAAATATCTTGTTGCCAGCAACAACACCATGCACTGTGAGGGTGTGAGAGAGCTTCGCTCTCCCACAAAAGACTGGTTCTGCTGCGGCGCGGCTACGCCGCGCCGCAGCAGAACCAGTGCGGCATGTGCCTGCGGGCACAAAATATAAAATATCGTACGGGCGACGAAGCCGCCCTACGGCAGCAGCACCAGCGACTCGCCCTCCAGCACCAGCTCGCCGTCCTGGTTGGTGATCGTCGTGCTCAGGGTGGCGATCGGCTTATCCGCCCGGATCTCCTTCACCTCCACCGTCGTCGTCACCGTATCGTTGATAAAGATCGGCCTCCGGAAGTTCAGAGTCTGCTTAATATAGATCGTGCCCGGGCCGGGCATCTGCATGCCCAGCACGGCCGAGATCAGGCCGGCCGAAAGCATGCCGTGGGCGATGCGCCTCCCGAACCGCGAGTCGCGCGCCGCGATGTCGTCGGTGTGCAGCGGGTTCATGTCGCCCGTGACACAGCCGAAGAGCACCACATCGGCTTCGGTGATCGTCTTCCGCATGCTGGCCCGCTGGCCGACCCTCACTACCTGTCCCATCATAGACCTCCGCTACTGCGTGGAGCGAGGTTCACTCCATCTCCATGGTACGCGCCACAATTACCAGACGCGATTGTAGGTTAACGGTATGAACACACCTGATCGAAGACAGCGGAAGCCCCCCCAACGCACGATCCTGATTGCCGCCCTCGCGTGCATGCTCATTGCGCAGATCGCAGTCTACCTCGCCACAATGCCCAGGCTTATTCCGCTTGGGTTTGACGCCTGGAGCTACTTTGCGGCAGGGCGAGCTATTGTCGCGTCGGTTGACCCATACCAGGCTGATCTCAGGCCGCTCGTGCCCGAGGGCGCAACAATCGTCAGGATGTACCTCACCGGGCATCCCTACCTCTACCCGCCGCTCGTTGCCATCGCCCTGATGCCCCTTCACGCTATGCACGTAACCCAGGCGATGGTGATCTGGCTGGGCGTCGTCATGGCGCTAACAGTCCTGCTCGCGCTGGCGCTTCAGCCGCTTGTCGGCCCGCGGGTCGCATGGATCGCGGTCTTTATGGCGTTTCCGACCTGGGAGAGCTGGTATAACGGGCAGATCAACGCACTGATCGCGCTCTGCGTCACTATCGCGATCAGCGATGCGACGAGGGGATATGCGCGCCGCGGCGCCGCGGCGCTGGTTCTGGGGACGTTGGTGAAGATAACGCCGGTGATTGGGCTGGCGCTTCTGGTGCTGCGCCGCCCCCGGCAGGTCGTACCGGTAAGCCTAGCTGTCGGGGCCGGGGTCATCGCGGCCACGCTCAGCATTGTGGATGTGAAGACCTGGATCGACGGGGCGCTCATCTCACTCCAAGCGGAGCGCTACTCGGCGCACATGGTCTCCTGGGGGCCGCTGCTACACGACCTGCCGGGCCTCGCGGGGCGCGCTGCCCCGCTTGCGGTTATGGCAGGGCTGACGCTGATCACGATCCTACGGGCACCGTCGATCCAGCTGTCGGCAGCGCTCGCCGCCTGCTCGCTCATCCCGCTGCTCTCGGCGCCCATCGTGTGGAGCCACTATACGATTATGGCCCTGCCTGCCCTTGCGGTGATCTGGGGACAGCAGGTGATCGGCCAGCGTCTCGCCGTGAGCACGTGGCTGGTAATGAGCCTACCGCCAGCCTACCCGCTCCTGCTCGTGGTGCTGCCGCTCTGCTGGGTGGAGCTCTGCTGGCCTGGGCAGATCGAGGGGTGGCTCAGGCGGGCCGGGTGGCGCGACAGCGAGCATCTGCCCTAGAGCTCGGCCGCCCACCTCATGATCACCTCGGCCACGGCATCAGGGTGCTCCAGCGGCACCATGTGGCCGCCATCCACCTCGATCAGGCTGGCGTTGGGCAGGTGCCAGCGCAGCTGGCGCCACGAGCGGTCGATCAGCAGGTCGGAGTGCGCGCCGCGGATGATCAGCAGGGGCAGGCGCAGGCGGCTGAGCGCGTCCCATGTGTCGATGGCCACAAGGCTAAAGATATGCGCCTCCCAGGCCTTGGGCCATGCTAGGGTAACACCATCACCGTCGGGGCGCAGGCCGCCGGACAGGTAGCCATCGAGGGCGGCGGGGTGCAATTTGGCAAAGACGCCGCGGCCAGTGTAGCGGGCGCGGGCCTCATCGGCGCTATTGAAGCGGTCGCGCCGCCGGGCGGCCCCCTGGACAATCGGCGAGCGGTGGTGCTGGCCGATCTGGCGCATGGCCCAGAGCAGCAGCAGCATGCGCCGGGGGAACACCACCGGGTCGATCAGGACGAGGCCGCGAAACATGTCGGGGCGCAGCAGGGCTGCGTAGAGGGTCATGATCCCGCCGAGCGAGTGGCCCGCGCCGATGAACGGCCCATCGCCGCGCCGCCCCATGTCGGCCAGCATATCGACGGCCAGGTCGCGCCACGAGCCGAGGCTCGCGGGGTCGCTGTCGGGCCAGAGCGGGCGCGGCCGGTAGCCGAGCACGTGGAGCTGCGGCGCGAGGGCGTCGGCTAGTGGCCGGTAGGCCTCAGGCGGGAATCCGTTGGCCGGCGCGAGGTGCAGGGCTGGCCCCACACCGCCAAAGTCGAGGTAGTGTTCCATGTTCTTTATTCTATTGCCAAAAAGTACCAGCTTCGCTGGCACTTTTTGGCAATAGAACGCTGATTTTAGGGCGTCAGCCCTAACTAATCCCGGCGGCGAGGGCGGGGCCGGTCGCCGCCGCGGTCGCGGGGCGGGCCGCCGCGGTCGCCGCCATCGCGCGAGCGGGGCGCAGCGCCGGCGGCCTTGCGGTCCTCGGCCGACTCGCCGGAGAGCACGGCGCGCCGGCTCAGGCTGATCTTGCCGCTCATGCGGTCCACATCGATCACCATCACGTTGATCTCGTCGCCGAGCTGGAGCACGTCCTCGACATTCTCCACCCGTGTCTCGGCCAGCTCCGACACGTGGACCATGCCATCCTTGCCGGGGAGGATGTTCACGAAGGCCCCGAAGGGCTTGATGCTGACCACCTTGCCCAGGAAGACATCGCCGATCTTGGCCTCGCGGGTCAGGCCCTCGACCATCGCGACCGCCTTCTTAGAGGCCTCGCCGTCGGCGGTGGCGATGAAGACCCGGCCATCGTCCTCCACATCGATCTGGGCTCCGGTGGCCTCGATGATCCCGCGGATCGTCTTGCCGCCGGGGCCGATCAGGGCGCCGATCTTCTCGACCGGGATCTGCACCGTGATGATCCGCGGCGCGAAGGGCGAGAGGTCGTCGCGCGGGGCGTCGATCACCGCGTTCATCTTACCGAGGATGAACAGGCGCCCATCGCGGGCCTGGGCGAAGGCCTGGCGCATGATCTCAAAGGTGACCCCGGTGGTCTTGATGTCCATCTGCAGGCCAGTGATGCCCTCGGAGGTTCCGGCGACCTTGAAGTCCATATCGCCCAGGTTATCCTCAAGGCCCTGGATGTCGGTGAGCACCTTCCAGCGACCGTCGGGGTCGGTGATCAGGCCCATGGCCACACCGGCCACCGGGCGCTTGATCGGCACGCCGGCGTCCATCAGGCTGAGGGATGAGCCGCAGACCGAGGCCATCGACGAGGAGCCGTTGGAGGACAGCACCTCGGAGACGAGGCGCAGGGTGTAGGGGAACTCGTCCAGGCTGGGCAACACCGCGAGGAGCGAGCGCTCAGCCAGGGCGCCGTGGCCAATATCGCGGCGGCGCGGCGAGCCCATGCGCTTAGCCTCGCCGGTGCTGAAGGGCGGGAAGTTGTAGTGGTGGATATAGCGCTTGCTCGTCTCGATGCCCAGGTCGTCGAGGCGCTGCTCCTCGCCGGGCGAGCCGAGGGTGGTGATCGTGAGCACCTGGGTCTGCCCACGGTGGAACAGGCCCGTGCCGTGGACGCGCGGGATCACCCCGACGTCCACCGTGATCGGGCGGATCTCGGTGGTGGCCCGGCCATCGACGCGGATACCCTCATCGAGGATGGCGTTGCGCACCTCGCCCTTGAGCAGCTTCTCGAAGGACTTGCTGACCTCCTTGACGCGGGCGGGCAGCTCCTCTTCGGGCTCATCGGCGCTGAAGTGGGCCACGACCTCGGCCTTGAGGGCGGCGGTGCGATCCTCGCGCTCCTGCTTGTTGCTGCTGCGCACGGCCTCGCGCAGGCGCTTGCCCATCCATACGCTCACCGACTCCTCCAGGGAGGTGTCGATCACCGGGGGGGTGAACTCACGCTTGGCGCGACCGCAGAGCCGCACCAGCTCCTCCTGCATCTCGCAGAGCTGTTTGCAGATCGCGTGGCCCTGGATGACCGCGTCGAGCAGCTCGTCCTCGGTGAGCTCGAAGGCCCCGGCCTCCACCATCAGCACGGCGTCTTTGGTGCCGGCCACCACCAGGTCGAGGCGGCTCTTCTCAATCTCGGCCATGGGCGGGTTCGCCACCAGCTTGCCGTCGATGTGCGCCATCTGCACCGCGCCGACCGGCCCCTTGAAGGGCAGGTCGCTGATCGCCAGCGCCGCCGAGGCGCCGATGATCGCCATCGGGCCGGGGTCATTCACCATATCGATCGAGAAGGTGGTGATGATGACCTGCACCTCGTTGAGGTAGCCCTTGGGGAAGAGCGGGCGCAGCGGGCGGTCGGTCAGGCGCGAGGTGAGGATGGCGGTCGTGGTGGGCCGGCCCTCGCGCTTAAAGAAGTTGCCGGGGATCTTCCCGGCCGAGTACATGCGCTCCTCATAGTCGACGGTGAGCGGAAAGAAGTCGATCCCCTCGCGCGGCTCCTTGGCCCCAACCACCGTCGCCAGAAGCACCGTGTCGCCATAGCGCACCGTCACCGCGCCATCGGCCTGCTCGGCAAAGCGGCCGGCCTCGATGGTCAGGGTGCGACCGGCAATCTCGGCGCTTACGGTGTAGACGTGACGTTCGGTCATCTGAATATATTCCTCCGGTATGACAGTTCGGCCATTGTGGCCGGGCCGCCGGCACGTGCCGACCGACCGATGCCGGAGGGGGGTTCGGTACTGGAGACTACAAACGGCCGACGGCCCTTTGCACGCTCCAATCCCGAACGACCGCCCCCGGATGAAATGCACGAGAGCACTGGCGAGCGTGCTCGCCAGTGCTCTCTCATGCTACGATACTGCTTGGCATGGGCTCCCTGGCTAACGGCGCAGGCCAAGGCGCTCGATCACACCGCGGTAGCGATCTTTATCGCGGCTCTGTAGGTAGTTCAGCAGGCGGCGGCGGCGACCGACTAGCTTCAGCAGGCCACGCCGCGAGTGGTGATCATGGATGTGCGTGCGCAGATGATCGATCAGCTGGTTGATCCGCTCGGTGAGCAGCGCCACCTGGACCTCAGGGGATCCGGTGTCGGTGCTGTGTACCTGGTAGTCACCAATGATCGAACCCTTCTCGTCTTTTTCAAGCGCCACTGGAGTGCCTCCTCCGGTAATCGCGCGCAGGCCGGCGCAGCCTGGCGTTCTGCTAATAAAGCGGTTTCATTGTACCATATCTCCACATAATGTACAAAAAGCGTAACTGTCGGATCGGCCCCAGCATGGGGCGGTATGTGCGTCCAGCCGGCATATGCTGCGCTGGTTTTGCGGCGGCGCCGCAAAACCAGTTTTTTATGGGAGAGCTTCGCTCTCCCATAGCCTCACCGTGCATAGCACGCTACCCCTCGGCGGGCATGTGATGACGGGCCTTCTCATACTTCTCGCGGGCGCGGCGGGCCAGCGAGAGGGCCCGCCGCTCGCCGTGCTTGGCGATCGAGTAGGAGGTGCGCCGGATGCGGCTGCCATCGCGCCAGGTGGCCTCGTAGACTTCGCGGCCATCCTTGAGGGCGCGGCGCACGCCGACGATGCCAGTGCTGGTGCGCGAGACGCCAATCACCTGGCGCTCGGTGCGCGGCTTGCCCAGCTCGCGCTCGGCCTCGTTGCGCCACTCCAGGGCCGCGCCCAGGGCCGCTAGCCGATCGCCATGCACCGAGTCCGAGAAGAACTTGCTGCGCCGCTGCTTGTTCCAGGTGACGCGCACAAAGTAGCCGAAGGTGCGCTTGGCCGGGTGATCGATGCGCGTGATGCCCTTATGCTTGGTGGTCTTCGGGCGCAGGCGGGCCGGGAGCGCCTTGGCGTCGGGCACGGCGCTGGCCCGCAGGGCCGCCAGGTCCTCGTCACGGCTGCTTAGCGATCGCTCGGCGCGCAGGCTAGCGAGCGCATCCTTGGAGATCACCGGCGGCAGCTCATAGCGGAGGGCGGCAAGGTGATCTTCCATCGTCTGCGGCGTCATCTGGGCGCGTATCGGCTCATCACGATCACTGGCAGGCACAGCCGGTGCGTGCTGGTGATGCATCGTCGAATTCTCCTCTGTCTATGTTTGTGCAGTAACACACATGAAATCATAGCATGATTTTCGCTCCCGCACAACAACTGCAAAGGATTTGTTCATTTAAACACCAACACCCTGCCGCCGACGGTAGTTCTTACGCGCATTATTATGCAAACTAACACGACTACGCCTGAGCTTCCTGCCACGCTTGTTTGATTCATCCAAGTCGGCGGGGCTCCACCTTGTGTACTATAAATCTGGCAGGACAATATCCTCTGCTGCTATAGTGATCCTCACGACAGTTCGTTGGTGTTAGCATATGATACCGCCCGGCAGTGCGGCCCACGTCACCATCGGTGTAAACATACACCGTCGGAAGCGTGGGCTTTTGCTGCTGATCTCGCACCAACACATCTTAAGATAAGGAGCGCTCGCACACCGCACCCGCATCTCAAACCGACGTGATCCCGCAACCCTCACGTGTCGTTTCCCTGTTCGCAACGCCACCTGGTGATTGAAAGGAACTCCCCCATGGTCTCTGCGCTTGGTATGATCGGCTCCCGCCTCCGCACCGGCTGGAACAACCCCGTCCTGCGTCACAACGCCCTCGTCCGCCTCGGAGGTAAGTTCCTCGGGCTTATGATCGTCGTCGGCATCATCCTTTGGTCGCTCCCGCAGCACGCCCTGGCCCAAGGCGCAACTGTCGCCGATGCCACCTCCCAGATCAACGCCATCAACACCGTCTGGGTTCTCATCGCCGCCTTCCTCGTGTTCGGCATGCAGGTCGGCTTCCAGATGCTTGAGACGGGCTTCGCCCGCACCCGCGAGACGGTAAACATCCTCGTCGAGGGCATCGTCGATACCTGTATCTGCGGCATCCTCTTCTGGGCCTTCGGCTTCGCGTTTATGTTCGAGCCGGGCACCCCGCTGATCGGCACGACCGGCTTCTTCCTCCAGGGCCTGGCCGACACCTACGGCAGCACCGGCGTGCCGCTGCTGGCCTTCTGGGTCTTCCAGTTCGCCTTCGCCGACACCGCCTCGACGATCACCTCCGGGGCTATGGTCGGTCGCTGCGACTTCATCGGCGACATCCTCTACAGCATTGTGGTCACTGGCTTCATCTACCCGATCGTCGGCCACTGGGCTTGGGGTCCCGACGGCTGGCTGGCGGTGATGGGCTTCCGCGACTTCGCCGGCTCGACGGTGGTGCACACCATCGGCGGCGCGGTCTCGCTGGCCGGCGCGATCGCCCTCGGCCCGCGCCTGGGCCGCGTGTTCAAGCGCGATGGCGGCGGGCCCTGGCCGGCCCACGACCTGATCATCGGCGCGGTCGGCGGGCTCATCCTCTGGTTCGGCTGGTACGGCTTCAACCCCGGCAGCACGCTCTCGGCCCTCGATGTGCAGGGCATCGGTCGCGTCTCTTTCAACACTACCCTTGCTGCTTGCTCCGCCGGCATGACGGCCCTCTTCTACGGCTACGCCCGCACCAAGAAGTGGGACCTGGGCCTCACGGTCAACGGTTTCCTGGGCGGCCTGGTCGCCATCACCGCCCCGTGCTACTGGGTCGAGCCGGTGGGCGCGTTCTTCATCGGCATCGGCGGCGCCTTCGCGGTTGTCTGGGGACTCGACTGGCTGGAGCACTGGCGCGTTGATGACCCGATCGGCGCGGTCCCGGTGCATATGATGGCTGGCGTCTGGGGCACGCTCTCGCTCGGCCTCTTCGCCTCCGGTGCGTATGGCCTGCCAACGCCCAACGGGGCTGACACCTCCACGGTGATCACCGGCCTGTTCTACGGCGGCGGGATGTCGCAGCTTATCACTCAGTCCATCGGGTCGCTGGCGGTGCTGGCGGCGACGCTAGCGTCGTCCTTCATGCTGATGTACGGGCTCAAGGCTATCGGTCGGCTGCGCGTCTCGAAAGAGGGCGAGCTTGAGGGCCTGGACATCCACGAGCACGGCGCCTCGGCCTACCCCGAGTACGCCATCGAGCACGCGGGCATCGCGCCCACGAGCGCTGCCGTGCCGTCGCCCAATTTCGCACCGAAGTCGTCGGTGGTGCAGCGCCTGTAATACGCACACCAGCCCTGGGGTGGCGCGTTGATCGCCTCGTAATAGCTACGTCGCAGCATAGTCTTACACTTTGACTCTGGTGGAACCACGGCTGTTCCCCGGAGTGCGGCGAAAGTCAATGGCGACCAGCGCAGGCCGGTTCCACGACCGAACCAACCATACAACAAGGCGGGGGCGGCGATCAGTTGATCGCCGCCCCCGCCTTGTTGCGTGTGCAATTGCACGCTTTTAATTTGTCCCGCCGTAGGCGCTGCCCTCGGTGACGCGCATGAAGATATCCTCTAGGTCGCTCACCTGGCCGGCGAAGTGGGTCACCACGGCGCCGCCAGAGATCAGGCGGGTCAGCAGCTCACCCACCGCGCGGTCGTCGCCGTCGACGTCGATCTCGATCTGTGGCGGGGCGGCCGCGGGCAGCAGGCGCACATCGAGGACGTGGGGTGCGCCGCGCACCAGATCGGCGGCCTGGGCCAGGTCGCTCAGCAGGTGGGCGGCGAAGACGCGGTGGGGCTGGAGCGAGCGCATGATCGTCGCCACATCGCCGGAGGCCAGCAGGCTGCCGCGCTCGATGATCCCGATGTGGGTACACATCTCGGCCAGCTCGGTGAGAATGTGCGAGCTGATCATGATCGTCTTGCCCATGCTGCGCAGCTCCTTGAGCAGCTCGCGCAGCTCGACGCGGGCGCGCGGGTCGAGCCCGCTGGCCGGCTCGTCGAGGATGAGCAGGGCCGGGTCGTGGATCATGGTGCGGGCCAGGCTGAGCCGCTGCTTCATCCCGCGCGAGAGCCCCATCACATCGTCGTCGCGCTTGTGGCCCAGGTCCACCAGGGCCAGCAGGTCGCCGATCAGCTTGGCGCGGCGGGCAGCGGGGATGTCATACGAGGCCGCGAAGAAGTCCAGGTACTCCCAAGACTTCATCGACTCATAGACGCCGAAGAAGTCGGGCATAAAGCCGACCGAGCGGCGGACGGCGGCGCGGTCGCGCACCACCGAGTAGCCGGCCACCCATGCCCCGCCGCTGCTCGGCAGCAGCAGCGTGGTCAGGATACGCATCGTCGTGGTCTTGCCGGCGCCGTTCGGCCCGATAAAGCCGTAGACCGCGCCCTGCGGGATCTGGAGGTTGAGGCTGTTGAGCGCCACGGTGCTGCCGTAGCTCCGGGTGAGGTCTTTGGTCTCGACGATGGTCGTCATCGGAGCACTCCTTACTAGGGCTGCCGCCCTAAAACCCCACGTAGTATGTGCCAGATAGGCACATACTGCACTGGTTCTGCGGCGGCGCTGCTACGCCGCGCCGCCGCAGAACCAGTTTTTTTGTGGGAGAGCTTCGCTCTCCCACACCCTCACCGTGCCAGAGGCGGACTCTACGTATTCAAGCGGATCATGTAGAGCGTCATGCCTCGCTGGATCTGCCCGTCGCCGTTCACGGCCACATCGATGGCGGGCTGATCGCGCCAGGCCAGCAGGTAGGCGGCGTCGCGCTCGGGGAGCCCCTGCTGGCCCTGGAAGTTCGGCCCGCCGAAGGCGAAGCGGTCGTTGCTGAAGAGGCTCGACAGCACCCGCTGCTGGTTGAACAGGCCGTCGGACAGGGCGCTGGCCTGGTCGGGGAAGGTCCGCAGGTTGCGGGGCAGGTCCACCGCTATGCTCACCCCGGGGCCGACATCCCCCAGCGCCTGCATGGCGTCGCCGGACACGATCATGGCGTTGTGGAGCGTCTCGCCGCTAGCGTTGCGCAGGGTGCCGCTGAAGCGCTGGGCGTCGCGGGAGAGCTGGCTCTGCACCTCGGGGACGGCGGCCACCGGCTGCTCGACGAGCAGGGTGCGCAGGGCCGAGACATCGACCAGCAGGTCAGGCATGGTCACCGCGCCATCGCTCAGGCTCACGGGCACGGTGCCAAACTGGAAGCTCTCGAAGGTGCCGGGCGAGACCAGGGCGGCGGGGGTGAAGCCCAGGGTGTAGGCGCGACGCTGCGGGGAGAAGACGCTGACGAAGGCCGTGGCCTGGCCGCCGGAGGTGCCCTCGAAGCCCTGGACGAGGGCCAGCTGCGAGACTTGCGGGCGGGTGCCGCGCAGGGCGAAGCTGGCGCCGTAGGCCAGCCCGAGGAAGATCGCCACCAGGATCGGCGTCGTCACCCACGCCAGATCCACCCGGCGCACACGCCGCAGGGCTAGGAAGTTCACCGGGCCGATCATAATAATGTAGATGACGATCAGCAGCAGCAGTATGGCGGGCGAGGGCAGGCTGAGCGCGGCGAGCTGGAGCGTGTCGCGCACGAGGTTCTCGCTGCGCCCGCGGAACGAGTAGCCGAGCTGCATACGGTTCGCGACGGCGAGGACGGGCGACCAGAGATCGGGCTCGCCCGGCCAGGCCCGCAGGGCGGCGATGTTGAAGGCGGCGAAGATCACGCGCCCAGCCCCCACGTCACCCTCAATAATCAGGTCAGACTTATCGATAGCGCGGGAGCCCGGGCGCGGGGTGATCTGGTTGGCGGTGATCCCCTGGATCAGGTCGCCGAGGCCGCGCCGGCCGGCGACGCGCTCGATCGAGTCGACCGGCACGTCCGCTCGCAGGTCGCTGCCGAGTTCCACCGGGAGCAGGTCGGCCAGGCCACCGGCGGCCCGCCGGGCGTCGGGGCCGCCGCTCACCAGGAGCGTGCCGCCCAGGCGCACCCAGCGATCCAGCGCGGCGCGCTGCCCAGACAATAGCGTGGCGGTGTCCAGATCGTGGACGACGATCACATCCAGGCCCTCAAGGAGCATGGCGTCGTCGGGCAGCAGATCGGGGCGCACCCGGCTCAGCACCGTGGCGTAGCCGCTCACCAGCTGCGCTGAGGCCAGGCTGTTGAGCAGGGTCTGATCGCCGCTGATCACGCCGACGGCGATCTCATTCATCTCGATCGGGGCGAGGCGCACGGTGCGGCTCACCAGCGGGCGGCCATCGACCAGGAGGCGCAGCTCGGCCAGGTTGGCGCTCGTGTTGGTGACGACGGGGATCAGCACCTGTTTGCGAGCGCCCCGGGGCAGATCGACCTCGTAGTGGAAGGATGGGGCGGTGTCGCCGGGGAAGCGCCACTCGATGGTGCCGCGCAGATCGCCGCCATCATTGGCGACCACCACCTGCGCCGGGAACCAGTGGGCGACGTGATACTGGCCGTTGCCATCGTAGCCGGCCAGCACATCGAGGGTGACCGGGCTCTGCTGAGACGCACGCGCCGCGCCCGCCGGCGCGAGAGCGGTGAGGATGAGCAGCGCGAGCAGAAGTCGGCGGATACGAGTCAAAGTAACTCCACCTAGAGCCCTCCCTATCGGGGCCTGTGGCGTCTCTACACCGGCGGTGTATTCAGCTCGTTATGGCGCTGCTGGGCGGTGTGGTAGTGCTTCAGCAGAGACAGGGTGTCGTTCAGGTTCTTCTCCTTCTCGTTGCGCTTGAAGGCAACCTGATAGTCGTTGATCTTCTGCACCACATCGCGCGGGCGCGGCACGTGGTGGAAGGAGAACTTCCCGCCGCCGCCGGCCGTCTCCAGCACCACATCGCCGTAGCCGAGGATGTTGCTGATGAAGGTCGTCTCGAAAGAGATATTAGTGATCGCGCCGAGGCTGGCCTGGCGGAGATCCTCCGGGCCGAAGGGCTTCTTATCTTTATCGATCACATTGGTGGGGTTGAGGATGTAGAGGTCGTTGCGGTGATCCTCGATCTCCCAGGCCGCCCAGGCCATAAAGACAATGATCAGGGCCACGGTGACCAGTGAGAGCAGGATCGGCTCGGGCTGGATCAGGCGGGCGCCGATGGCGATCACCAGCAGGCCGCCGAAGAGCAGTAGCACCGGCCCGATCAGGGCGCGCAGCACAAAGATCCAGTGGGCGCGCCAGGTGATCGTGCCGTTATCCTCGTTAATCTCAGGGTTCTCCTCAAACAGCCAGCCCAGAAGGCGTATGCCGTGCGAGACCCTAATATCTTTGCGGAAGACCGGCTTCTCGCCCTTGGCGCCATAGACCTTGGTCTCGATCATGCGGTCGAACTCCTCAGACGAGCGCTGCTTGCGGAAGGAGCTCACGACATCCATGATCTTCTTGCGCATGTCTTGGGGGTTCGCCGCCGCCTCAAAGGTGATCTGGCCGCCGATGCGGGCCGACTTGACGACCACCACGCCGAAGCCGAGCCAGTGCTGGGTGTAGGTCTTCGTGGCGGCGACCACATCCTGGATGTCCTCTATGTAGATCTGCTCTTGCACGCTCCGCTCGATCAGCTTGGGGATAAAGACCGCGTTGTCATTGGAGACCACGCGCTTGTTGGTGAGGATGAGCGCATCATTCAGCCAGTCGTAGGTGGTAAAAAAGACAAAGAGGAGACTGATCACCGCAAAGGCGATCAGCCCGATATTGACCACGTCGAGGGACTGGTCGACAAACATCACCGGGTCGATATAGAGCAGCCGACCGCCCTTATAGCGGTAATAGATCACCAGGGCGATCACCGCGCCGATGCCGAGCAGGATGTTCCGCGTGCGCAGATCCTCCTGCTTGGGCTTCTTCTTGCCCGTAGTGCGCACCCACAGCGCCGTCCACAGCAGCAGGAGCAGCGCCTCAACGCCGATCAGGCCCCAGTTGATCAGGTCAAAGCCAACCGCCACGCCGGTGTCGGTGACGAGGAATCCGCCGCCGATGCTGCGGTAGAAGGCGACGCCAGCGAAGAACAGCATGCTGAGCACCGGCACAATCAGGCGGGCCACCAAGACGATCCAGTGGCGTCCGGTGACGTGCAGGATCTCCTCGCCCTCGCTCAGGTCGAGCGACTCGGAGGCATCCTCAAGCAGCAGATTTTTGAGAACGTTCAGCATACGCCGGCTCCTGACGCTACCGTGGACGGGGGTGTGGTGAAAGGGCCTGGTCGGGGCCTAGCCCTTCCGCTCAATATAGCCGATGATCCAGTCGACCTCAGCCTCGGGCGAGAGGCCATCGTTTTTCAGCACCACCGCATCGGCGGCGACGTGCAGCACATGCTGATCCATGACATCGCGGAGGGCCATATCGGAGCGCACCTCATCGAGGGGGCGGAGGTCGTGCTGCTGGCGGCGCTCGTAAGTCCGGCGGCGCGCGCGCTCATCGAGGCTGGCCTCAAGATAGATCTTCAGCGGGGCGTCGGGCATCACCACCGTGCCGATATCGCGCCCGACCATCACCACGCGGCCGCGGCGACCGATAGCCTGCTGCTGGCGGACCATCTCGCGGCGGACTCCGGGGTAGCGGGCGGCGATCGAGACGCCGCGCTCGACCTCAGGGCTGCGGATGGCCCAGGTGACATCCTTGCCATCGGCGAGGACTGTGTACTGGCGGCCGTCGTCCGCAGAGGGCGGGGCCACCTCGATCACAATCTGCTGAGCGAGGCCCTCGACGGCAGCGGGGTCGGCGAGGTCGATCCCGGCCTGGAGGGCGGCGAGGGTGAGGGCGCGGTACATCACGCCAGTATCGAAGTAGAGATAGCCAAGGCGGCTGGCCAGCAGCGCGCCGAGCGTACTCTTACCGGCACCTGCGGGGCCGTCGATAGCGATAACGAGGGGTTGCTGCATAGAGTTGGTGGTGCGAGGCAGGCGGCCCGCCCTTACACATGGGATGCGGGGTTTGTGTCTTAGACAAGGTTTCAGATGCCAGGTTTCAGGTTTCAGGTCGAGCGCATCAGAATGCTACATGTTGGCCTGAACTGTAACGCATGTGCGAGCCTTGTCTTACGGCATATGCAGGCCCTATTGTAGCACGCGGGGCTTGTGAGTGGCAAGTCTTTTACACAAAAAAGTGTGCCCGGCGGGCACACGCGGCACCGGTTCTGCTGCGGCGCGTCGTAGCCGCGCCGCAGCAGAGCTAGTTTTTCTGTGGGAGGGCCTGACTCGCCCAGGCCCTCACCGTATGGTCAGCCCCGCAGAATATTTAGCACCAGATCCTCAGACGAGGCGCGCGGGCGCTCATCGGGCGACTGGCTGGCGGGTTCCTCCGGCTTCGAGCGCAGGCGCTCGAAGAAGCCGCCGCGCGGCAGCTCGATGGGCTGTGCCGTGGGCCGCTGCGCGCCGCAGCGCAGCTCGATCAGGTTATCCTGGAGCATCTGGGAGATCGCCTCGGCGAGGTCGATCTCGGCCCAGCCGAGGTCGGCGACGATAGCCTTGAGCGAGTTACTCCCATCGATCCAGTCGAGCACCTGGTAGTGTGACGGGCCGATACGGCAGCGGGCCACCTCGAAAGGCACCAGGAGGACTGGCACAAGATCGAGCGATGGGACGGCAGCGCGCACCCCCTGCCAGCGATAGGCCAGACGCTCGGCCATCTGCAGGTGGTAGCCTATATCGCCCCAGAGCGACACTTGCTCAGTGATCGCATCGCCAACAAAGCTGAAGCCCGCCTGCATGATCTCCAACATTCCGGCCAAGGCCTCGACGCCCACGGCCCCCTGGGAGGCGGCGCAGTGGTAGAGGTTGCCATCGCGGAAGTAGAGACAGCCAAGCGGATGCTGATCAAAAAGGTTGAGAACGCCCGTCACCGAGCTGTAGGTGATCATATCGATCAGCTCGCTCAGCGGGATTGTCTCAAGCGTCCCTTCAAGCTTCACAGATCTGCCCCCTAGCGGTGTTGATTGGCATAGTAAGGTGTCGTGTCTAGGGCGCCACCTAGATCGTAACACACCGGTGTAACCAGCGCCATGGAACCGAGGGCCGCTGAGGCAGTGGCTGCTTGCTGCAAGCGTCACACCTCAGCTAGAGGGAGTATAACACGTCATTAACAAAAAATAAACTATTGCTCTCCGCTGTGAGTACTAGCCCGCATCGCACCACCGGGCTAACGACAAACGCCGACCGGCCACACCATGCTGGAGCGCATGTGGTGTGGCCGGTCGGCAACAGATGTTAGTTGCGGCGAGGCTGGCAGCGTATCCAGCAACAACACCGTGCAGCGTGAGGGCATGGGAGAGCCTCGCGCTCCCACAAAAAGAACTGGTTCTGGGGCGGCTCGGCTACGCCGAGGTGCAGGATATGCGGGGTAGACACATACGACGCGAGCTTTTCAGGAGCGCGAGGGGGCCAGCACGATCTGGCCGTCCGCCCGGTCGACGGCGGCGCGCGGCGCAAAGAGGCCCGCGCGCCGAACATTGCGGGCGATCTGCGTGAGTCCGATCACGGCGGCGAAGAGACCGAGCCAGGGCAGGTAGGCGGCGGCGCCGGACTGGGCGGCGATGTACTCGGCACGGGTGCCGCCAAAGACGAAGGTGGTACGCAGCTCGGGGCCATCCGGCCCGCTCTCTAGGACGCCGATCGCCGTCACCGGGTGGTTCACGGTGAGGCCGGTGTAGCGCCTAGTGCCGCCGAGGCCAAGGCTGGTGGCGTTCAGCTTATTGCCGTCCTGCCAGCGCTGGTGAGGGCTGTCGAGCCGATAGTCGTTGTTAGCGATACGCACGCTGCCGCCGGCGAGGTCGATCAGCAGCCCGGGCGTCACGCGCTGGTCCTCGCCCCAGATGGCGGAGCCGTCGGGGTTGATCCCGCGATACTCCTCGCGCACATAGGAGATGAAGTCGCGGTAGTGCGGCTCGTTGAGCGGGCTGATCTGGCCCTCGATCAGCACCACGCTGCCGGGGGCAATCTGCACCACCGCCGGCTTGCCGGGGGCGGCGCTCTGGGATGCCACTGGCGTGAGCGTGCAGACGAACTGGCCGTCCTTGCCGACTGCGCCGTCGAGGTGTGGGAGCTGCTCGATCCGTACCGCCTCGGCGCGCGCCGACTGGGTGCCGAAGATGCCGAAGCCGACGGCGGCAACCAGGTAGCACACTCCGAGCAGCAGGCGCATCATCGGCTGAGGAAGGTTCCGTAATCGTTGCATCGCTGGCCTCATAGACTACACGTATATGACATGATTTTGGAGTGGGGGCGGGCGGTAAGCCGCCCGCCCCAGCCCCTGCGTTACCCCACACCTGGGCCGCTCACAGATGGCCCAGGTGTGTCCAACAGGTCTTAGAGGGTCGTGCCGGTCACGATGGCCGAGTAGAGAGAGTAGATCGTCGTTCCGCCGACCGGGGCGTAGTAGGCGCGGACGCGGTACTGGTAGGTCGTCCGCCGCGCCCGTCCGTTGTCCGTGTAGGTGTAGGTCGTCGCGGCGGTCTTGGCCACCGGGCCAAGCTGGGTCCAGGTAGTGCCGTTCGTGCTTCGCTCGATGTAGAAGCCCGTCGCGTTGGGCGAGTTACTCGTCCAGCTTAGCGTGACCGAGTTGCGGGTGGTCGTTGTGGTCCCAATCGTCGGCGCCGGGAACAGCGTGGTGATGGTGACCTGGGCCGAGTTGGGCGACGAGCCGACGGCGTTGGTGGCGTACACCCGGTAGATGTAGGCCGTCAGGGGTGTGACCGTCGTATCGGTGTAGGTGGTGGCGTTGCCGGCCAGCGTGGCGATAGAGGTGAAGGTCGTCGTGCCGCCGGGCGCACGCTGAACGATAACGCTGGTCTGAGCTATGGCACCGTTTGTCCACGACAGCGCCACGTTAGCGCCCGACGCGGTCGGCGCGTTGAGGGTCGGTGCCGTCGGTACGGTCAGCACGGTGGCCACCACCGTAACCGTGGCCGAGTTCGTGCTGGTGCCCGCCGCGTTGGTGGCGGTCGCCCGGTAGTCGTAGCTGGTGCCAGCCACAACGCTCGTGTTATCGGTGTAGGGCGACGCGACGTTGGTGGCAATCGTGCCCCAGCCCGCGTTGCCCGACCCGGTGGTGCGACGCTGGATAGTGTAGCCAGTAATCGTGCCGGTACCGGTCGAGGTCAGGGTCAAAACGATCTGCGGGCCGGCCTGGGCGATGGCGGTGATGGTCGGCGCAGCCGGGCGGGTGAGGCGGGTTGCGATGTTCGATGGCGCCCCGGTGCCGGCCGAGTTGATGGCCTTGACCCGATAGTCGTAGCTGGTGTTCACCACCGCGCTGGCGTCAGTGTAGGTGGTAGTCGTGCCGGCGGGGTTAAACACCGTCGCGTTAGTCCATGTCCCACCGCTGATCTGCCGCTCGATGGTGTAGGCGGTGACCGGGTAGCCAGCGATGGCGGTCGGTGCGGTCCAGCTCAGTCTGACGCTCGTGCTCGGCGCAGCCAGGAGCGTCGCCGTCAGGCCGGTCGGCGCGTTCGGCGCAGGTGCGTACCTGACGACGTTCGACACCGGCCCGCTGCCCGTCGCGTTGGTGGCGGTGATGCGGTAGAAGCGGTTGGTTGCGGCGGGGTCATTGAAGGTGGTCGTGCCAGTGACACTGTTCGACAGGGTCGTCCAGGTGGTGGCGGTTGCGGTGGCGGCCCACTCGACGGTGTAGGTGAGCGCACCATTGCCGCCCGGAGCCGTCCAGTTCAGCACCACACCGGTGGCCGGCGCAGTGGCGAGGACTGGGGCCTGGGCCGTCGGCGCGCCCGGCAGGGTCAGCTTGGTGACAGGGTTCGAGGCCGGGCCGATGAGCGCGCCATTGATAGCGATCACCTGGTAGTCGTAGCTGCTGTTGGTGGCGGTGGTGCTATCGGTGTACGGTGAGGCGGCCCAGCTGATCGGGGTACCCCAGGTGCCAGCAGCGGCGCCGCCAACGGCGCTGTCGCGGCGCTGGATCTGATAGCCGGTGACCGTGCCGGTCGGCGCGGTCCAGGTCAGGCTCACCCCGGTCGGGCTCAGCGCGGTTGCGGTCAGGTTCGAGACGGCGCTCGGCAGTACCTGCGGCACCGTGACCGAGACCACGTTCGAGGCCGGCCCGGCGGCGGGCGTCGCGTTGTTGGCCACGACCCGGTAGGAGTAGGTCGTACCACCCACGATGGTCGCGTCGGTGAAGGGTGTTGCGCTGGTCGGGAGCGTGGCAGTCGGGTTGCCCTGGTTCGTCCAGGTCGTGCCGCCGTCATTGCTGCGCTGAACCTGATAGGTAGCGGCCCCGCCGGAGGCAGGGGCGCCCCAGACCAGATCAACCCCACCGCTACCGTTCAGGATGCCGGTCAGGCTGGTCGGTGCCAGCGGCAGCGTCAGCACCTGTTGAGCGGACGAGGCCGGGCCAGTGCCCAGGGTCGCGTTAGTGGCGATCACCTGGTAGAAGTAGGTCGTGTTCGGCGTGAGGGTCGGGTCGTTATCGTTGTAGGAGGTGTTGGGCGTGGTGGTGATGTTCGTCCACGAGCCAGCAGCGCCAGTGGTGCTGCGCTGGACCTGATAGCTGTTGACGGTGATCGTGCTGCCGGGTGCCCAGGACAGGTTCACCTGCGTCTGGATGGCGGCGGTCGGGTTCGCCTGCGTCTGGACGGGGTCGGCGGTCACGTTGATCGGCGCGGCCGGCAGGGTTGACTGCACAGTCACGTTGATCGTCTGGCTTGCCGCGCTTGCGCCGGTGGCGTTGTTTGCGCGGACGCGATAGAAGTAGGTCGCATTCACGATGACCGCATTGTCAGTGAAGGTAGTGGCGGTCGCGCTGCCGATGGTCAGCCAGGAGACGAGGTCGCTGCTGCGCTCGATCGTGTACCCGGTGATAACGCCAGGGCCAGCCGGGGCGTACCAGTTCAGGATGATCGATGGCGGCGCCGAGATCGGCGTGCTGCTGAGGCCGGTCGGCGCATTGGCCAGGGTGAGCACCGTGAGGGTTGCTGCGGGGCTGCTGCCCGCCGCGTTGACGGCGGTAACGGTGTAGGTGTAGGGCGTGTTCGCCACAACGGGCGTGTCGGAGAACGAGGTCTTGGTGATGTTCGGCCAGCTCTTGCCATCGCTGCGGGCGACCGTGTAGCTAGCAACCGTGCCGGTGGCGGCAGTCCAGGTCAGGTTCACGCCCAGCGGCGCTGCCTGGAAGGAGGCGGCCAGGTTGGTCGGCGCGCTCGGCGCGAGGATGGTTGGGGCAACTGCCACTGACACTGCGCCCGAGGGAACCTGGGCGACGTTGCTGCCGATCACCGCCGTGCTGGCGCCGGCATCGTTGAAGGTAACAATCCTGTAGAGGTAGGTGGAGCCAGAAGCGACCGTGCTGTCGGTGTAGGTCGTCGCGTTGGCCGGAACCCGCGCGATCTCAGCGTAGGTCGTCGAGCCAGCAGGGGCACGCTGAATGATGTAGCCGATCTCGCCCTTCGGGTTGGCCCAGTTCCCATTGAGCGCAGGGGCGAGGCTTGGCGTCGTGCTGTCGAGCCAGTTGAGCACGACCTTGTTGCCCGTGGCCTGACCGCCGGAAAGGTTGCCGATCGTCGGGGCGACCGGGGCATCCGGGACGGTGCGCTTCGTGTTGAACATGATCGGGCGCATCATGTCGTTCTCTTCGTGGCCAAGCAGGTGGCAGTGCCACACGTACTCGTCGCCGAAGTTGAACAGCTTGTTGATGGTAGTGACCGGGTTGCCAAATTGGTCCTGGGGCCAGAAGCCCATGGTGGAGCCAACTGGCTTGGTCACGTCGAGTGATCGGATGCTCTGGTAGGTGCCGAAAGGCGACATCGCCGCGATCGGGCGCAGGGCCACAATCGCGTCCTCCAGCGGGTTCATCCGCACCGTGTCCTTCCAGCCGATCTCATTCAGCTCGGGCAGGCGCACCTGACCGTCCCAGCCAACCCGGTTGATGATCTGGACGTTGAAGAGGTGGAAGTGGATGGCGTGGGTATCGACGCCGTTGTGGGTGATCTTCCAGATCTGAGTGCCATCAGCGAGCGCCGGCGCGGCGGCCGTGATCGAGTCGTCGATGTTCTCGGTGGTCGGATCGATGTAGCCGAGCGGGATGGTGGTCTGATTGACGCCGGTGGTGTTGGGGATCTCCACACCCAGGGTGGCGTTCATACGCCCGTACTCGGTCTCGAACAGCTCCTGGATGGCCTTAGGCTTCAGGCCCACGGTGAGCGGCGCGGTGGCACCGTTCGGGGTGAAGGTGAGGGTCGTGCTCTGGATGCGCGTCGCCACAGCACCGAAGGTCTTCCCATACGCGCCGTTGTAGACCGGCTGGGGCACAATGATCGGGTCCTGCGAGGCCGCGAAGGTGGCATTGAGCGCCGACCTCAGGGTCGCCAGGCGGGCCGGGTCCTGGTCGTACGGCGTGTAGGTAGTGGCGACGGGGGTCGGCGCAGCCGAGACCTGGAACTGCATGATCGTGCGGGTGTTCGGGCCGTAGCCGGGCAGGGTGGTGGGCGCGCCGCCGGTGCTGGTCTGGTCCCAGTCGCCGGTGTAGTAGTCGTAGCGCGGGTCGAAGGCCGGCACCGGGGCGGGCGAGTCGTTGTAGAGGATGAGCTTGGAGCCAGCAGGCACCTTCGAGAAGTCGACAAGCACGTCGGCGCGCTCGGCGGGGGCCAGCATCAGGGTCTGGGTGTTGACGTTGGTGACAACGATGTTGCGCAGGTTGTTCTCATAGCCGACCGGGCGGTTCTTCAGCACCACCGGCGCGGGCAGGAAGCCGCCCTCGGTGCCGATCTGAATCCACGACGGGCCGACCGTTTTCTGATCCGGCACGCCGCCCAGGCGGTTATCGTTCGGCCAGGGGGGCACCATGCCCATTGGCAGGGGCGGGCCCACGGCGGGGACCATACTCACCTCGCCGGCATTGGGGTCGTTCAGGTTGCCGTGAGCGTCCCACATGTCGACGCTAGACTTGGCGTAGTAGAGCTGCAGGTTGAGCGTGCGGTCATTGCTCGCATTCAGGATGCGGAAGCGGTAGACCTTCTGCTGGATCGGCAGGTAGGGGTAGGCGACGCCATTGACGATCGGCGTGTCCATGAAGGCTTCCGGCGTGAGCGACGGGTTGTTGATGCCCGGCATCTGCGGGTTCTCGCTGGTGCCCGGCACATAGTAGGGGTTCGGCAGCGTGCCATGGGCGGCGGCCGTCGGCGGCCAGAACCACTGGCTGTAGTCCCAGCGGCCCATGGCGTTGGTACCGCTCAGGTCGGCCGGGTTCTGGTTGGGCATGTAGACGTGCGGCAGCCACAGGTTGCCCATGGCCGGGGCCACATTGCCGTTGCGCCAGATGTAGGGCCAGGTCGGATCCTCAGCATTGAGCTGATTGACCGGGGGGACGAAGGTCTTGTCCTGGATGACCAGCGGAGTTCCAATGTCGGGAACCACACCGCCGGCCGGGACAGTCACGCTCGCGCCATTGGCGCCGGTGGCAGTGCCGCCGTTGATCAGGGCGGTCTCAAACTTGTCGGTGAGCACGTAGCCGGCAGCCTCGCCCGCGTAGACGTTCAGGCGGGTGATGCCGTAGGCGTGGTCGTGGTAGAACATCAGCCGGGCGCTCTGCTGGTTGCTGTAGAAGAACGTCATCTCACCCGGCCCGGCGGGCGGCATATCGGGGACGTTCTGGGTGCTGACGCCCTTGGGGTAGGAGGTCGCCTCGCCGGCGGGGGTCGTCCACTGGTGCGGGGTGCCGTCGCTGATCCAGGGGGTCAGACCGCCGTGGAGGTGCAGGGTGGCGCGGTTCTGGGTGTACTGCTCGTAGACCGGCTGACCGGCCGCATCGACGACGGGGTTCCCGTTGGCGTCCTTGGCCTGGGTCGGGCCAGCGCCCGCGCCCATAACGGTGTTATCCATCGGGATGAACAGGTCGCCACCGGCCCCGGTGGGCAGCAGGTTGACAAACTTGATCCGCACCGGGCGGTCGCGCTGGGCGACGATGGTGGGTCCAAGGTAGTGCGGCTGCGGCCAGCCGGTGATCTTACCGCTGGCATCGCGGGTCACCTGATACTTGGTGGCCGGGTCGTTGAGCTGCACATAGCCGCGCAGCTTGCTGGCCGGCAGGTCGCTGTGGAACTGCTGGCTGTACTCGACCAGGCCGATCTCGTAGTAGTCCGAGCCGGGGTAGCTGGCCGTGTCGGGCGCGCCGAGCTGAATGTACTGGCCGAAGTTATTCGCGCCGGCGGCGGTGAGGCCGGGCAGCCGGTCGACAAACTTGCGGATGCCGCTGTAGCCGCTGCCGCCGTTGTTCACCGTGATCTGGGTGATCGCGCCGGTCGTGTCGGGCGCCGCCGCCGTAGCGGTCGCGCCGGTGCCGTCGCCGGCATAGGCCGGAGTAATGGTGATGGTCGGGGCGGCGGTATAGCCAGTGCCGCCGTTGATCACCTTGATCGCCGTGACCACACCGCGGGTGATGACGCCGCCAGGGCCGACGACCGTCTGCACGGTGGCGATAGCTACTGCGCCCGTGCCCGTCGTATCAGTAGACGCATTGGTGATCGTGACAGTGGGCGGCAGCGGGCTGTTGGCGTAGTTCGGAGAGGTGCCGAAGTAGTCGGGGGTGCTGCTTGGAGCGGCAGCGCTGGCCGTTGCGGGCGCAACGGCGGTCTCGGCCAGCGAGGCCACATCCTGGATCTGCGCGCCGCGGCGGGCGGCGATAGCGCGCTCGGCGGCGGCCTGGCGCTGCTCGGGCGTGATCCGGTGCTCCATCACCATCGGCACGCCGGGGGGCATCTTCATGCCCTGCATGCCAGCGCCCGCCGTCAGATTCAGCAGGCCAATCGAACCAGTAACTACCATCATCACCACGAGTGTCATCGTGGTGGCCATCACAAGCCTACGTCGCATGGGTCTCCCCCCCTGAGTCATATGTCTATAAGCCTCAAACCTACTCGACTGGTTTCGCCTGGCTGTCGGACCGCCCTGGCAGTTAACGGAGCCCCCTCCGCCGCCTTGGCGATCACAACACCCTGCGGTGAGCCTCCTGCGGGTTACATCACTATCTGGCCTCCTAATCGTCATAGACACGACGTATTGACACATCACATATAACCGAGACCACAGACAAGCCTGACCCTCTCCCGAGGGCGGGCCCGGTGGAGGACGCCAGGCACTCGTCCAGCCCTATCTGAAGCAGCGGAATTGAGGGCGCACAAAAACATCCCTTTATATGCTGGCTCCAGCAAAGGGGCGTGGCGAATATGCGTGAGCGATCACGCAGCATCAGGCGACGCGGCCTTGGGGTTAGGTTAGGTTTTCATATGATTGGGTGAACTACCTTGTCACGTAATCATTGTAGTACACAGCACTAGCCTTGTATAGATGTCTGGAATAACATTAGAGTCATATGAGCGTTCATCGTGGTATAAAAAGCGTTATCATCTTGGAATATCCTTGGAAAGACCAACTGAACTACAATCATCATCTTAGAAATCGTGCTTCGTGTATTCTTGGAATATTCTTGGAAAGAAGATGTTATTACGAGGAATGTCTTATGAATCGTCTCTATGGTCATTTCGATACAATTGCGCAGGAAATACGCACCCCTATCAGGTATAGCCTGCACACAGCATCAACCCAACGACCACAACCGCCCCCGCCGAGCTGGTTTCAAGCTCACAGATCTCTTTATATTATGTCGATTCGTTATAGATTTGCTATTGTTAAGGGAAGACAACGAAAGAGCAAGATCCAAGGGACCGGCAGGAGCCCGCCAGCCCAACAACGTGGTATGAACCGATCCCCGCTCGCTACTGATCCGCGCCGAGAAGCCGGCGGGCCAGGGCCGCGATCACGCCGGGGCGCGGCAGGAGGGCGTAGCGGTCGCTATCGACGCCGAAAGTCACACCGTCTGCGCCGAGGGCGTAGCGCTCGACGGCGGACAGGTCGAGGTCGCGCATGGCCAGTGCGAGGGCGATGATCCGGTCGCGGGGCATGTCGGTCTGCACGAAGCCGACGAGGGCGCCGCTGAGGCGCTCGGCAGAGAGCAGGCTGCCGAGGCCGCGCTCGCGCAGGCGGGCGGCGATGGCCAGCAGCACCGCCTGCTGGCGCAGGTGGCGGGCGAAGTCGTCGTCGGGGTGGCGCACGCGACAGTAGGTGAGCGCAGTGGCCCCATCCATCGGCTGCGGGCCGGGCGCGAAGCGCACCGTGGTGAAACCACGGCCTGCGGTGGGGAAGCGGCTGTCCACCAGCTCCTGATCGACATCGACGGTCACCCCATCGAGGGCGTCGATCAGGCCGATGAAGCCGCGGAAGTCGGCCACGGCAGCGAAGTCGATCGGGACGCCGAGCAGGTCGCCAACCACAGCCTTGGCGAGGGCCATCCCGGCACCGGGCGGGCCGTCGTGCTCGCCCCAGAGGTAGGCGGCGTTGAGCCGGTTCGCGCCATAGCCGGGTATGGCCACCCAGAGGTCGCGCGGGAGGGAGAGGATGGCGGCCCGGCGGCGGGCCGGGTCGAGGCGCAGGACGATGATCGCATCTGCGCGCGGGGTGACCT